>NZ_JAAORN010000001.1:600000-900000 GCF_017695975.1 Prochlorococcus marinus CUG1417
TTACTCCCTACGATATTCCACCTCAAGAAAATAAAGGGAAGTGGTTTAGAAGTCATTTGCTGGGAAGGGAAATCGAACTAGGAGAATTGTATAGTCTTGGATCAAATGATTTAGATTTGCTAATGGCGGAGACTGCAGAAATTAGAAGCGATCTTGATTTTAAGGAAAAAAATATTGGAAAATTTAGGACCGCAGGATATTTTTTGGAGTTAGCAAGAATAATTGAAAAAAGGAAGTTGTTAGAAAGTTAATTAAAAGGAAAATAATTCTTTCTATAATTTGGTTCCCATAATTCGTATTTATACATTAAGGATTTAAATTCTTTATTTTTCTCAAATGAATCTAACCAGTTTTTTATTGCGGGTTCAAAATAATTTATCCTTTTTTGACTTTCACAAGCGATTCTAAATTGTCTTACAAAAGGCCAAACAGACCAATCAGCGATTGTCGGGCTATCTCCAAAAAAATATCTGTTTTCTGCAAGTAGTTCGTTCCATCTCTTTATAAATTTAATAGCATTTGTGAAATGAAATTCTTCATCACTATCTTTATATCGTGTGGCATATTTAAATCGATCTAAATGATATTTGAATTCGTTATCGTTTTCATTAATAATTTCAAAAATATCTTCTTTTTTGCTCTCAGGAAAATAAATTAATTTGATGTTTTCCTTTTTCGACTCTGAGAGAGCCCACATCATAATTTCAAGACTTTCTTCAATAACTTCACTATTTTTTTTTATCAGTATTGGAACCGTTTTCGACTTTGAATTATTTAAAAAATCTAAAGGTTTATTTTTTAAATCAATTTCTCTTATCTCTACTTTTATTTCGCAAATTAAAAGGGCCCATCTTGCACGAATTGCATATGGACATCTTCGAAATGAATATAAAATATCGTTTTTCATATTGTAAAAACTTTTAATTTCCCTAATTCTTTTAGTATTATTTAATTAGGAACAGTATTAATTTTACAACGCAAATGTCGGGATATGTTTACCTAATTAGAGTAGGAGACCTTTATAGGATTGGGAAAACAGATAATCTTGAAAAGAAAATTAAAAAATTAAAGCCAGATGAATTATTAACATCAATTATGACTAAGGAGCCAGAAACTCTTGAAGCAAGATTACTAAGAAAATATAAGTCGCAAAGAATTCCTGAAACTGGTTATTTAAAGCTTTCTAAAAGACAAATTAGAGAATGTAAAAAGCAATTTGAATTAAAGGGTAGCTTACCTCACACTTTAGATGCTGAAGTTTCTATAACTCTATTTGCATCTTTTTTATTGTTTTCATTAGGTTCTTTTATTTTTAATTATTTAAATTTTGGGTTTATAAGATCTATATCTTATTCTTTCGGAATGGCATCTCTACCAATGGTTATATTATTTATTACCGGTAGTTTTGGCGGATACTTTTCTGAAGATTTATCTCTTTTTTCATTGTTAACTAATCGAATAAAAGGTTTATTTATTGCAATTGCAATGCTTTCAATGGCTTACTTAATTTTTAATTTAGGTTAAATTTCATAGTTACAATTTAAGGCGATTTCAAATGGAACTGATTGGGTAGGTAACTTAAGAATAGTTGAGCATATTTCAGCAATATCTTCAGGTTGTGTCATGCTTGATTTGTCTAAAGAAGAGATATTTTGGGCCATTTTTGTATTAACCCAGCTTGGGCAAATTGCAGAAATCCTTATATTTTTATCCCAACCTTTATTTTTCATGGTTTGGCATAATCCCATCAAAGCAAACTTTGAAGAAGAATAAGCGGCTAAATCACCTTTGGATCTTTTCCCACTCATTGAAACTAAAACAATAATTCTTCCTCTTCCAGAGGTACATAAATGATCCCAAGAAAGCCTACACAAATGCCAAATTGCCAAAAAATTGATATTTAATGTATTTAAAATATCTTCTTCATCACCATCTTTGTATAAGAAAGGAACTTTCGATAATACTCCAGAACAATTTATTACTGAATCAAATCCTCCAAATTCATCTACGGTATTCTTTATCCAATTTTTGGCTGTAATTTTTTTTAAAGCATCATAGTGATTGATTATAATTTTCCCCTCCGGCCATTTTTTTGGATCAATAGCGCTTCCTTTTAATGATTCTAAATCTCTTATGCCAACACTGATTCTATTGCCTTCTTTTAATTCTTTATGTGCAATATTCAGTCCAATACCTCTATTGGCTCCACTTATTAATATGGTTCTCATTTTTTAACTATATGTTTGGAAATATTATCCTAAGTAACATTTTAAATTCTCTGCCATGCATAATCATAAGACCTTTCTTTACACTCCATGGAGCCTTAATAAACATTACGCACATAGCATAAACAATCTCTTTTAAAGAAAGAGTATCAGTTAGAAACCCATACCATTGATTTTTAGGTAGTTGGAAAAAACTGCCAAAAAATTCTCTCAATAGTTTCTCATCAAACCTCATGAGTTTTTCTAATCCAAATTGGTAAAGTGATTTCTTCCTAATTAATTCTTTTGACCATAAAGTTTCCCAACCTTTTCTAGCAATGTGATAGGTACTTAGATTTTTGTTTTTAATTGCTTCTGAGACTGCCTTGGCAACAAGTGGAGCTCTTCTTAAAACATTACCAATTAAATATCCAGATGCAGGATGTACCATTGAAGCAGCACCACCATACCCAAGTATTTGTTGTTTGAAATCTGGTATTGGCATATTCATAGGAAGAAATAAGCCAAGCTCTTCATGCTGCATGCTTGTGATTGATATATTTCGATAAGAAAGCCTCTTCTCTAGTCTCTCTTTTAAATTTTCCATTGTTAGTGGATTTACCAAACCAAGAGATGTCTCTTCAAGAAAATATTTCCCATCCCCCATATCCATGGCATAAAGAAAAGTTGGCGGTTCTTTTTTTTGCTCATCATTAAGATGGTCATTTCTATAGTCCATTAATACAAACTGCCCTTTCTTAAGTGGAGGTTTACTAAAATTACCTACTATCCCATAACAAGTTTGGACTGCTAAGGGACCACAGGATTTTAATTTAAGAAAAACAGGATCATACCCTGTTGCATCTACTACTAATCTTGCAGAGTAAGTTTTGCCATCTTTTGTAGTTACTATACTTTTGTATTTTTCAAAATGTATTTTGTTTGCAAAGCCTTGATGCCATTTAATAAAAGATTTATTGCATTCGTTAAACCAATAATTGTGGAGTTTCTTCTTATCAAATAGTCCATAATCTAGTGAATGTTCCGTGGCTTTATTCTCGTCGTCCTGCTCTTCTAAAGCACCATGCCCAAAAAAACTTACAGTATTCTTCCATCTATATTCAAGTAAATCCTGAAGCCCGAGTTGATCAACTTCTTTCCCCCAAATTCCATATGTATTTGGCCAAGGTTCATCTGGTCCATTTGGAGAAAGCACTTCAACGTCTAATTTTTCCTTCCCTAAAGCTGAGGCAATAGCCATGCCTGCAGGCCCTGCACCCAAAACAAGAACATCTGTCATATTTTCTTTTAACATTAAATATAAATCTTATGATTAAAGAAATTTATGGAACAAATTATTACCTCTGAGCCTAGAATTATATTTTTCATCCAATACATATAATGGGAGTAGATTAATAATAATCAAATTACTCAAATACTAGTGCCTAAGTTTTCAGTGTTTTAACAATAATTTATAAGATTACAAAATAAAAAAGTTTATTTATTTTTTTTATGATAAAAAAAATATAGGAATTTAAATGATTAAAAATAAAAATATTTTAATTACTGGAGGTAATTCAGGAATAGGTTTTTTTGCCATTATTAATTTACTGAAGACGAAAAATATTTTATATCTTGTAATAAAAAACGAATTTAGAAAAAATGAATTTCTCAGAAAAATCGAGAAACATTTTGATAAAAATTACCTTTGTAAATTTTTAAATATTATTGAAAATTGTGATCTTTCAGATCTAGAAAATATTAAAAAAATTAAAGATTACTTTATTAGTAAAAAGATTTTTTTAGATGTTCTTGTTTTAAATGCAGGATTGCAATATACAGGCTCTTTTTACCCTAAAGTATCAAAACAAGGCATAGAACTAACTTTTGCGGTAAATCATCTTGCTCATTTTTACTTGGTAAATGTCCTAAAAGATTTTATTAGAGATAAAGAAGAATCTAGGATCATTATTACATCATCGGATGTACACGACCCCAAAAGTTCAGGTGGCAGTATAGGAAAGAAAGCGGGACTTAATAACCTAGTTAATTTAAGAAAAAAAATAACTGGGCAATTTTTAAATTTTAATGCTGATGAAGCTTATAAAAATAGTAAGTTATGTAATATTTTGTTTGCTAAAGAACTTGAAAAAAAATTAAAAATTTCCTCTAGTAAAATTTCTGTAATTACTTGGGCTCCTGGTCTAGTAATACCAAATGATGATCTAGGGTTTTTTAGATATAGTAAGCGTTTTAACCTCTTTGGATATTTAATTTTTTCTAAAGCTGCAAAAAATATTTTAGGAATTTCTGAAAGTATAGAAAATGCTGGTAAGATACTTTCTGAAATTGTTTTTGATTCAAATTTAAATAATATTGGTTACGTTCATTTAAGTAATAAACTTATATCTTTTAAAAAACATAAATTAGTTGAAAGTAAGGTTAGTGATGAGGCAAATAATTCTGAGCTGGCTTCAAAACTCTGGATTTTAAGTGAAGAAATTTGTAGATCATTTGGCTTTGTTACTTTCAATATTTAAGGTTTGTGTTGGGAATGCAAACTCTATATTATTAACCGCAAATTCCTCAATAATTCTTAAATTTATAGATTGTTGAGCTTCCATTGCGGCGAGATAATTATTTGTTGGGATGTAATAAACTAGTTCGAAATTAAGACTGAAGTCGCCGAAATCTGTGAAATGACATCTATCAAAAGACGCATCTTTTGTCTCTTCAACTATTTTTTTAATTATTACTGGAATCAATTTCATAAGTTTTGGAGAAGTTTCATAAACAACTCCCAATTTATGCACTAACCTTCTTTTTTCCATTTGTGCGTAATTTGAAATTATTCCATTTGTAAGGGCGCTGTTGCTCATTACTATTACTTCTCCATTAATACTTCTTATCCTTGATGATCGTACTCCCACTCTCTCAACCATTCCGAGGACTCCATCAGATTTTATAAACTCACCTTTTTGAAAAGGTTTATCAAGCAAAATTGTTATATATTCAAAGAACTCCTGAACTGGATCTTTCAAAGCTAATCCTGCTCCAATACCTCCTGCACTTAGTAAAGCCCAAATAGCAGTCATTTGAACGCCTATATTTTGTAAGAAAAAAATTGAGCCAATAGTCCATGTTAGTGCTTTTATCAATGGAGTTAGTGAAGATACCATTGAACTAATTGAGGAATCATTAATTTTCGAGGTCGATTCTGTTAAAGATCTTATTAAAACTTTGTTTAGAGCTTTTATGATGATTATTAATATAAATAATTTCAAAATATTCAATAAGACAGAGATGAAAGTTGTTTCATCAGCAAAAAAATAGTCAATTGAAAAATAAAATGAGAGGAGGAAACCTATAGGTTTTATAATTCCAGAGATCACATCAAAAATAAAATCATCGAAATTTGTTTTGGTTCTTTTGGAAATCTTTTTAAAAAATATTTTTGAAACTTTTGAAATTATTATCGACAATAAAGTTCCAATAAAAAAAATAGATATTGCCAGAAGGAAGTTTTCAGTAACTAATTTCATATTCAAATAAACTCTTAAAATTTATCGCTAATAAAATTTTAAATTATCTCTAAAGAACAAGCCAGTCTTTATTTTTCTTTAACTCATTATTATGTTTCTAATTTCTTTAAATTCTTCTCTATCAGCAGTTTTGCATAATTCAAAAATTATTGATTCCGTTGTTGTTAAGAGCGCCCCACTCTGAGCCATTCTTTGTAATGCTATTTCATGATCTGCCCTATTTCGACTTCCCATGGAATCTGATATGAGAATAACTTCAAATCCTTTTTGTAAACAATCTAAGACTGTTTGTTGAATACAAATATGCGTTTCGATCCCACAAACTATCAAATTAGTAATTTTCTTATCTTTAAGTTCTTTTAAAAAATCGTCTAATTTAGCTAGGCTGAATTCCATTTTTTCAAATTTTCTAAATCCTGCTATGGGTGATAATTCAGGTATCGTTACTCCCAATTTGAGCGGATTCTGTTCAGATATAAATATATTTTCTTCTAAAATTTGGTAAGCATTTATTAGCTTTTTAATGTTTTTGATTATTGAATCCTTATTAAAAATTGGTCTTATTATTTTTTCCTGAATATCAATAATTATCAAGGCGTTTACTTTCGATGATAATTTTTCAGAAGAGATTTCTTGATCATTCATCATTTACACATAAAGATACATTTAACATAATGTTTTGAAGAACTTTAGTAAACATTTTAAATCAATAAGTTGTTTTACTCTCATCTAGAGTTATTATTGAGAATAGCTAATGGTTAATTTTGTCATTATCTTCTCAATACAAAGTCATCACATCTCCTCTTGGTGATGGATTACATAAAGATGGGAAGAGATTAACTCCTCAGAGGTTAAAGGTTCTTAATTTATTTGAAAATATTGGCTCTGGTAAGCATCTTAGTGCTGAAGAGGTTCACGAAAAGTTAGTTAAAACAAGCTCCAAAGTTTCACTAGCAACAATTTATAGAACTTTAAGACTTTTAGTACAAATGGGTTTGCTTCATGAGTTAGAACTCAGTGAGGGTGGACATAGATATGAATTGCTTAGTAACGACACACCGGATCATCATCATTTGATTTGCATTAGGTGTGGAAGAACAGAAGAATTCGAAAATGATGAGGTTTTAGAAGCAGGCAAAGTTGCAGCAAAAGTTAATGGTTTTAAACTAATTGAATCCTCTTTAAATGTAAGAGCAATTTGTCCCAATTGCATTTAGCAGGTTTTAACTTAAAGTCCCTCCGCAACTTGACCCTGCACCTGCAGTGCAAGCAAAACAATGTTCTTTTACAGCCACACTGTAGTCAAAAGTAAATGATTCATCCAACAGATCAAAAAGTGTCTTTGGTCCTTTATTCTCTCGGAAATTTAGCTGTTGGTTAAAGTCACAATCATAAATTTCTCCTAGCCAATTTACGCTAATTGTCTTCTTACACATTAGATTTTCTAAATTTTTTTCATTAAAATTTTCTTTTAGTAATTTGTAATAAGTATTTAGTTTCCCTTCTCTTCTAAGAGATTCTTCATATCTATTTATTGGCATATTAGTTATTGTGTATAAATTATTAAAAACGATATTGTATTTTTCGAATAGAATTTTTTTATAATCTCTCTCCAATATTTCCTGAGAAGGAGGAAGAATTGGGCTTACAGGATTGTAAACAAGGTTTAATTGTAATCCATTTTCTTTCTTTCCATATCCTAAATTATTAAGAATTTTTATGGCATTAATACTTTTTTCAAAAACGCCAAAACCCCTTTGAAAATCAACATTATTTTTTTCATAACAAGGTAGCGAAGCAGTAACAATCACTTTATTTTTTGCAAGAAATTGAGGAAGATCTTCATAACCTTCTTCAAAAAAAATTGTCAAATTGCACCTATCAATAATATCAACTTGTTTTGTATTCAAGCTGGTTATTAGGTTTTTAAATTTTGGGTGTAGTTCTGGAGCACCACCTGTAATATCTAAAGTCTTAATTTTGTATTTTTCAATTATCTTTGGAATAAGAGATATCATTTCATTGGACATCTTTTCAGTCCTTAGGGGACTCGAATTGACATGACAATGCTTACAAGCCTGATTGCATTTATAACCTATGTTAATTTGCAATGTTTCTATAGGTTCTTTATATATTGAGGGGAATTTTTCTTTCATGAATCTATTATTTATAAATTGTCATTCAAAAATAAAAAAGTCAACTATTTTTTTTAAAGTTTGATCTCTCATTAGCAAGTTCAATAAACCAACTTATGTATTCCTTGGGACCATTTTTAAAAACTATATCAAATTTTAAATTGTCATAAACGTCACTGATGCCTATTAAACCAGTTTTTTTTGTTGAGGGTCTTTCAACTTCACCAGAACTACTATCTACAAAAATTATTTTATTCTTAATCCCAAATTCATTACCTAATACTTGTATTAATTCTAGAAAAGACCTGTCACTTCCTCCTCTTGAATAACTTTTCTCATCATTATTTTTTTTTGATGTAACTGTGTCACCAACTCCTACAATCAAAGGCATATCTTCTTTTTGAATAGTTCTTTTGCATAAATCAATTTTTTCCGTAACAGAATTTGGAGAGTTTCTAAAATTAAAATTTCTTCCGAAAGGAGCCTTACCAGTTTTATCCGAAATAAATTTATTCAAAAGAAATAAAACTCCGGAATCTTTAACTGCTCCTTTAATAAGTAATTGTATGTCTGTTGATCCAATATCATCTTGAGAAGAAAGTTTAATTATTTCTCTACCATTTTTATTACCTAAATTTGGAGAAATATGAAGGAAAAATGAGTTTTTGAGGCCCTCGGATTCAGCTTTTAAAATGATTTCATTCATCATTTTTTCAAAACTAATTTGAATAAGTTTTCTTTTATCAGAATCTTCATAAACTAAATCAAATAAACTATTGAAATTAATCGTTGGCGAGAAGCGTGTTTCACATATTGATTTTACTGCGTGAAAATTGATATCCTCTTGGCTAAGTTCAGGAAAAATATTCTTAACTATATAATTAAATTTAGGTCTTATTAAACTAGGTACTTTAGATAAAAAACTAAGTTCTTTTTTTGAGACCCCTTCAAAACTTATTTCACCATTACTGTCTTGATACTCTACTCCACAGGCGGCTAAACCTCTTAAATATAGTTCTTTGTTTTTAGGCTCAGTAGTGCTGCTTAAACTCCTCTCTATTATTCTGTTAACTCCTCTTGGACCTTCATGTTCCCCGCAAGTTAATACAAAGAATTCCTCGGCAAATTCTTTTACTGCATATATATATTTTGATTCTAATTCTCTAGTCATTGGATCTTTAACTAAAGGGATACAAACTCCGTCAATGTCTTGAATAAATAAGATATTTTTAGAAGAAATTAATTGTTTTTGTTCATTTAAATTACTTGCCATATATTCCATATTTATAATTATTTTTCTTTAATTTAATTTACACTTTCTCAGGAATTATAAATTAAAAAACTCAATATTTTCAATAAATAATTTGCTATGGTCAGAAATTGCTTTAATGTAGAAAAATGTTGGTATGGGTAAGAAATTAAAAAAATTATCAATGTTTCCAAAAATGAAGAATAATTTCGTAGAAAACATCAAAGATGAAAAATATTTTTATTCATTGATTGAAGATTTAGAGAATAGCAAAGTTGGATTTTACAGTGTTGGTTTATATCCTGCATCATTAGCATACAACTGTGCTATGCATGGAAAATCAAATAATATTCTCTTGGCTCCTAGGGAAGATAGAGATTTGTTAGGTGCTTTCTCAAATGATGTTATTTCTGATATGGATAATGAGATTATTGAAAAGATTAAGAGAATGGGAAATTATTCTGCAGAGGGAAAAATAAAGTCTTTTGATCTAAAAGATCTTCTCTTGAAATGTGAGATAGTTATTCTTGCTTCAAATAGTAATCACATACAAGATGACGTTAAAAATGCTTTAGAACTCAGAAAATATTTAAAAAGAGAAAATGTGGTTCTTGGCTGTCTAGTCGGGTCTTTTTGTATTGATAATAAAAATAAAAACCCTTTTATTCTTTGTAATAAATATCCAAATTTAGCTTTTTTTACAGGATTTCATCGTCACGGAGCTTTACGAAATCCTAATGATAGTTTTACTGCAAATTTCTGCCATCCTAATGCCCTAACAGCATTAATAGGAGCACGCATTTTGAATCAATTATCACCGAAAATTCAAGTTTCTCCTGGAGTTCACAATATTGAATGTCAATATATAAAATCAATAAAAAATATCTCATCAATATTTGCAGGTTTTGTAAATAACTTTCATTCCGATAAGCCAGGAATGCTGCCTACCATTAATACTATTTTGTTAACTCAATGTTTAGATCAGGCTGCATCAGTATCAATAAAAGTTAGAAAAGAAAATAAATTCGAGAATAAATATCTTTCATTAAAAGAACTTGGTTATGGTGAAGAAATAATTAGTGCAAGGGAAATAATTAATGATAAATTTTGTGAAAAAGGAGATTATACTTTTTCTCAATTAAATGCTGTTAAGGCTGATGTCTTAGGGAGTATGACTCTACCAACTGAAGGAAAACCAACAAGGAATTTTCAAGCAGGACAAGTTTTATCAGATATGCTTTTGCAACTCAAAAGATGTCCAAAAGATGTCTCAGAATTTGTAAATTGGTGTAATAAATACTCTCTCAGTCAAGGAGGTTTAGAAGGTCTAAAATCTTTAAAATTTTGGCCAGACATTTGTAAAGAATTCAAAATCAAAAATAACAATTGTTCAATGATTAATCTGATTTATTTATGCTTTAACGCTAATTCAGAAGAAAAAAAAGAAATTTATAAGGTTTTAATTAGTTCAGAAGAAATCACTAATTTTTGTCAAGAATCTGTGAAATCTGAATTATCTTTCGAACTAAATGAAAAATTAAAAGGAGATTATTTTTTTAATGATATTGAAAACTTTTACAAGAAATTATTTATTAACAAAAAGCAAAACGCATTTAAAAAAAATAAATATAGTAATCAAATTTCTAAAAAAAATCCCAGCTATATCAATGTATTGAAAATTATTAATAAATATTTTAATAATTGATAATTTTTCTAATTTGCAAGAAAGCAAAGTTCTTAATTTATTTACGAATCTTGATTGCAGGGTTAGAATTATTATGGTTTAAAAGGTTTTTTTTGAAAAAGGAATTAACACATCGTTCACATGAACTTAAAGCTCTTGGTTGGAATCAAGAAGACTTAACAAGATACGAAGAATTATGGGACTACAGTCAAAGATGGGGATTAATAAATTTAGAAAGAGAAGACAGACAGTTTTTAAAGAAGGCAGAAAAGTTACTCCCAAAGATCCAAAATAAAAAGATATCCGTTAAAAAAACTATTGAAGAAAAATCTTATTATCTATGGTTAAATTTTTACCTAGATGAAATTAATATTTTTAGTAATTCTAATCTTCCAAAAAATAAATATGGTGTTTGGACACTCTTAATTGAAGAGGAAATAAAACTTCTTAAGGAATTACAACCAGTTATGGGTCTTCCAGATAATTTAAAAGCTAAGAATCTATTCGAAAATAGAAAAGAGCTTATAAATAAAGCTTTTAGCGAATTTGAGGCTAAGAACAATGATAAGGTTTTCAATTTTGATGAGGTTCTTAACAACTCTGAAAAAGATGTAAATAAAAATTGGAAATCAATTACTGAAAAAGATCCTGAGGCTAATAAAACTTTCCCCATAATCGATTTTGCAAATATTGAGAAACTTAGATCTGCTATAAAAGAAGATTTGAGTTTATATATGAAAGATAATTACCCCTCATTAAAAAAGGATTTATAAATATTTATCTTTTTTTTGTTTTTTTTTTGTACTTTTTTAAGTTAAATAGATAATAGTATTATTTTAAAATTTTGAGCAACCAAAAGTTCGAGACGCTTCAGTTACATGCAGGCCAAGTGCCTGATCCAACTACAAATTCTAGAGCAGTACCCATTTATCAAACTAGTTCCTATGTCTTTGATAATGCCGAGCATGGAGCTAATCTTTTTGGATTAAAAGAATTTGGAAATATTTATACTCGACTTATGAACCCCACCACAGATGTCTTCGAAAAAAGAATGGCAGCTTTGGAGGGAGGTATGGCAGCACTTGCAACATCCTCAGGTCAAGCTGCTCAATTCTTAGCAATAGTGAACTGCATGACAGCAGGGGATAATTTTGTCTCTACATCTTTTCTATATGGTGGGACCTATAATCAATTTAAAGTACAATTCCCAAGATTAGGAATAGAAGTTAAATTTGCAGATGGTGATAGTATCGATAGTTTTAGAAATAAAATTGATGATAAAACAAAAGCAATATATGTCGAATCAATGGGTAATCCTAGGTTCAATATTCCAGATTTTGAGGGACTCTCCGCTTTGGCGAAGGAGAATGGAATTCCTCTAATAGTGGATAATACCCTTGGTGCTGGTGGTGCTTTAATAAGACCAATTGATTTTGGAGCCGATGTTGTTGTAGAAAGTGCAACAAAATGGATCGGTGGACATGGAACAAGCATCGGTGGAGTTATTGTTGATGCCGGAACCTTTGATTGGGGAAATGGTAAATTCCCATTAATGAGTGAGCCAAGCGCTGCTTATCATGGGCTCGTTCATTGGGACGCTTTCGGTTTCGGTAGTGATATCTGCAAATCTTTGGGAGTACCTGATAATAGAAATATAGCTTTTGCGTTAAGAGCAAGACTTGAATGCCTCAGAGACTGGGGATCAGCTCAAAGTCCTTTTAATTCTTTCTTGCTATTGCAGGGTTTGGAAACTCTAAGTTTAAGAATAGAAAGACAAACTTCCAATGCTCTTGAATTAGCAAAATGGTTAGATTCTAATTCTAATGTAAGTAGTGTTAATTATCCTGGCCTAGAATCTGATCCATATTACTCTAGTGCTAAAAAATATACTACTGGAAGGGGAATGGGTTGCATGCTTATGTTCTCCTTAAATGGGGGTTATGAAAATGCAGTAAAATTTATTGACTCCTTAAAATTGGCGAGCCACCTTGCTAACGTGGGGGATTCAAAAACATTAGTAATACATCCTGCTTCAACAACTCATCAGCAATTATCTGAAGAAGAACAATTATCTGCAGGTGTGACTCCTACGATGGTAAGAGTTTCTGTAGGAATTGAACATATTGATGATATAAAAGCAGATTTCGAACAAGCACTTTCACAAATCACATAGGAAAGGAGATTTATTGGCTTTAATAATTCCTAGTAACTATCACAAGATTAGTGATGTTGAGAAAAATCATATATCTTGGATAGAACCAGAATTGGCAAAAAGACAGGATATACGTCCTCTTAGGATTGGTATTTTAAATATCATGCCTCTTGGCAAGCAGTATGAATTTAACTTACTACATCCACTTGGTTTGTCTCCTCTTCAAATTGAGCCAGTTTGGATAAAGCTTAAAACTCACTCTTATAAAACATGGGATCTTAATCATCTAAATAATCTATACATAACTTGGGAAGAAGCAAATAATCCAGAACCTTTAGATGGAATCATCATTACTGGAGCACCTATTGAGCAACTAGCCTTTGAGGAGGTTAAGTACTGGGATGAATTTGTGAAAATTGTAAATGAAGCCAGAAATTCTTGTGCAAGTACTCTTGGATTATGTTGGGCTGGCTTTGCTCTGGCTTATTTGGCAGGGGTTGATAAGCAAGTTTTTGATAGAAAATTATTTGGGGTATTCCCTTTAAAAAGTCTTGTCCCTGGACACCCTTTGATGGGGACACAAGATGATGAATTTATTTGTCCTCAAAGTAGATTTGCTGGATTACCAGATTTGGAAATGGAGAAGGCCCAAAAAGAAGGGAAATTGAATTTGTTGGCTTATGGAGAAGATGTTGGATATACAATATTTGAATCTAATGATCAAAAACAACTTATGCATTTAGGTCATCCTGAATATACGGTGCATAGAATTATTAGTGAAATTGAAAGAGACAAAGAAAAGGGAAATGTTCCTCCACCCGAAAATTTTGATCTAAATAGTTCAAAAACTGCTTGGAGATCCCATAGGAATTTGCTTTTTCAACAATGGCTTTGGTTTTGTTATCAACAAGTTAGTCTTAATTAACTTTTTTCAATGAGCGCTTTCCATCCCACCTAGTCTTTCAAATAAGTTAAGACTTTCTTTATTTAACCCTACAATTTCAACTTTAGAACCACCATTCTGGAATTTTCTAATAATTTGCTCAAGTGCAACAACGCCACTTTGATCCCAAATATGAGCTAAAGACATGTCAATTAAAATATTTTCTGGATGTTCATGAATATCAAATCCTTGTAAAAAATATATTTTACTTACAAAAAATAATTGTCCTTTTACTTTGTAGGTAGTTAAATTATTTTCTTTTGCTCTTGATACAGTTATAACTTTTGCAACTTTTCTGCTGAAAAGAATTGCAGCTAATGCAACTCCTGCAATAACTCCAAGTGCAAGATTATGAGGTTTTGTAAGCATAGTAACTGCAAAAGTCATGAGCATGACTGCAGTATCGCTTTTAGGTATCTTTCTAATATTTTTTAATCCATTTATATCTGCTGTACTTATTGCGATCGTTATCATGATTGCTACTAAAGCAGCCATTGGTATCGCTCCAATCCAAGACTTCAAGAGGATGATCATAATTAGTAGAGATATACCAGAGGAGAGGGTTGATAATCTAGATTTACCACCATTCTCAGTATTCATTACAGATTGCCCAACCAAGGCACATCCAGCCATCCCACCAAATAAAGATGCTACGATATTTGCGATCCCCTGCCCTCTTGCTTCTTTATTTTTATTAGAACTTGTATCAGTTACATCGTCTAAAATGTCTTGAGTTAAAAAGGTTTCCATTAAACCAACAAGAGATATTGCAAGTGAGGTCGGTAAAATTATCCCTAATGTTTCAAGACTAAAAGGTACTTTCCCATTTTCTATTGACCCAAAAGGAATAGAAATACTTGGAAATCCATCAGGTAATTTACCCAAATCGCTAACTGTTGGGACATCTAGATTAAAGAATATGCTTATAAGAGTTATTACTACTATTGCAATAAGTTGAGATGGAATTACTTTTGTGATTTTTGGAAGCCCATAGATAATTACTAATCCTAGGATTACGAGAATCCAAACTACTGGAATCTGAGAGTTGACTGGATATTGACTTAAAGTTTCTTCAACCAATTCTTTTGATTCTTTAATACCTATTCCTAACTGAGGTAGTTGTGCCTGAAATATTAAAAGAGCCAGTGCATTTACAAATCCACTTAATACTCCTGTTGGCACGAATCGCATTTGGTAGGCAAGTCTTAAATATCCCCAAAGAATTTGGAAAATTCCAGTTAATATTCCAGCTGCAATAAGATATGGAACTCCTAACCCAGGGGCTCGTGATTCTCCATAGGCAACAAGTCCAGTCATCAAAAGAGCTGTTGAACCCGTAGCAGAAGTGATCATCCCTCTTCTTCCTCCAACAATCGCAATTGTTATAGATAAGCAAAATGCACCAAAAAGGCCAACTTTAGGATCTACACCAGCTATACCTGAAAAAGCAATTGCTTCTGGGATCATTGCAAAAGCAACAACTAAGCCAGAGAGAATATTTGACTTTGGATCATCTAACCAATTTTTAGAAAAATATCTTGAAAAATTTGACATCGTAATTTTCTCTATATTTATGAAGTTACCTTATAAAGGAGGCAAAATACCTTGCGGATCAAAAATATTCTTTAAAGTTTTTAATTCATTCATTCTATTTCCAAAAGCTAATGTAAGTTCTTCCTCATGAGAATTTAAATGATTATGCAATTGGGCCAAGTGAATATTTGGATAAAACCTTTTTAGTTTACTCCACGATTTATAAATCCAGTTCAAAGCCACTTCCTTTTCTTGAAGATCATTTTTTTTCCATGATGTATATATCCATGGTTTCCAAGTGCTTTTTCTGTGAACAAAAAAGCTTGAGCCATTATTTAACTTTTTAGTTTTGCACCCTAGTTGTTGAGAAGCAACATAACAGGAATCATTAGGCTTATTGTCCATTATTTCATTCAAACATTTTATAAAAATTGGGATATCATTTTTTAAATCTTCTCCAAGTAGACTAATTACCTCAGAATGGTTTTTTGCATTAAGCTCATATAAATTCAATTCCTTCGGGAAGAAATTTATTTTGTTAAAGCTCTCATAAAATCTTTTTTCTAAAGCGGGAAATTTGTCTAGAGGCATTAAGGATTTTTCTGTTCTTTTATCCTCTAAATTATTTTTTAGTTCAGCAAAAACATATACGTAAATTTTTTGAGCATAAATCCATTGAAGACTAATATTTTCTGGAAATTCCTCTGATAGTTTTATTATTTCTGAAAGTTCAGCTAGATTTACAAATCCTTCAATAACCTTAATTGGATTAGATTGGAAAGTCTTAAGTTCTATCTCGGTAATAATTGAGAAGAAGGGTGCGGCTCCTTTAATCGCTTCCCAAATTAGTTGTTTTTCTGGATTTATTTGATTTTTTTTTAAAGAGATAAATGTGCCATTACCCAAGAAGCCTTTAATAGATTCAATATTATCAATAGCTAATCCATGGGCTCTACTAAGTGGACTTACTCCACCAGTAAGTATATAGCCAGCTCCTGGAAGTTTAGAAAGTCCAATAGGAAAACTTCGATCATGTTTTTGTAAATGATTTATTAGATCCCCCATTATTACTCCACCACCAATTGTTACTAAATTGCTTTTTCTGTCTAGGTGAATTTTGCTGTAATTTTTTCTTAGATCAAGAGTCGTAAAACCATTTTTAGCACAGCTAGAGGTTGTACCTCCACTACATACACAAAGATGCTCGAATTTTTCCTTAATGTAATTACCATTTTTAAATAAGGAATCATCAATGTCATAAATTAATTCCTTTAACTTTGCGTCCCTTGAGTTAATATTTGGAATTTCAAGCAAGTTATTATTATTTTTCACTACTGAATATTGTTCTTTACTATTATGGTATAAGTAATAACTTAATTTTGGATAATTTAGATTCGAAGTTAAATAATCAAGTCGCGATTCTTATCTGTGGACACGGGAGTAGAAATAAACTAGCCATTGCTGAATTTCAAGAATTAACTAAACTCATCCAAAAAAGATATCCATCTAGTTTAGTTGAATATGGTTTCTTGGAATTTGCCAAACCCTCTCTTATTGATGCTTTAGACAAGTTAAGAGGTCAGTCTATAAAAAAAGTAATTGCAATACCCGCGATGCTTTTTGCTGCTGGCCATGTAAAAAACGATATTCCTAGCCTACTCATGAATTATTCAAGTAAAACAGGTATTGAAATAATTTATGGAAGAGAATTAGGTATTAATAATTTAATGATTAGTGCAGCTTGTGAAAGAGTGAAAGATGTATTTAAACAAAATAATACTCTCAAACCTGAAGAATCATTATTAGTAGTTGTTGGAAGAGGCTCTTCTGACCCAGACGCTAATTCCAATGTTTCAAAAATTACGAGAATGATCGTAGAGGGTATTGGTTTAGGGTGGGGGGAAACAGTTTTTTCTGGAGTAACTTTCCCTCTTGTTGAACCTGGCTTGAAAAATGTTGTGAGACTTGGTTATAAGAATATAATTATTTTCCCTTATTTCCTTTTTTCAGGAGTGCTTGTCACAAGAATAAAAAGGCAAAGTGATTTGGTCGCGATTAATAATCCACATATTTCATTTATACATGCAAAATATCTCTCATCACAGTCTTATGTTGTCGATACTTTTGTAGAAAGGATTGAAGAGATTCTTAATAACGAGGATAAGAATTTTATGAATTGCTCAACTTGTAAGTATAGATCAAATTTATTTGGCTTTGAAAAAGAAGTAGGAATGATACAAGAAAGTCATCATGACCATGTACAAGGTTTGGGTATAAGCTGTGATTTATGTGATCCTGAATGCAATGGTGCTTGTGAAATACAAAATCAAATCCCACCTCATAAACAAGAAAAGTCAAACCTAGGAGAAGGCGATTACCCAGAACATGAAGATGTCGAGGCTCATCAACATGAACATAATCACCATCACCATCACCATAGTGTTTATCCAAATTCAAAACACCCGTTGGGCCCTGTCACGCTTCGCTTGCCTAATGAAGATCAAATCTTAAGAAAATCCGTTGAAAATAACTGAATCATCTGTCTCTTTCTCGACTAAGTCTTAATAGACTCACTATATATAAGTATTCTTAATATAAAATCTTCAAAGTATTTTGAATTGAATTTTCCACAATATAAAGGTCGTTTTCCACGTCCAAATCCACATTGGATTAGGAATGCCAGTATATTTCACAAAAAACAGGACTTCAACATTATTGTTGACTTTTTTTGAAGCCCTTACCAATTTCCTTTTTTAAAAAGTATATTTTTCAAAATTTAATTTATAACATGAGTCTCATATGATAATTTTAAAAGTTATCTTGCATATTTTTTTTTGACATTTAGAAAAAAACAAATAATCATAGTGATGTAGAAAAAAAGTTTATGGACCAAATTAGCCAACCAAATTTAAATGATAAGAAACTTACCGAGTGTTCTTCTAATAAAGTCTCTTTAGAGACAGAGCTTTCAGAAACTCTCTATAACACTATGAAAGATTTTGTATTAAGTAACCCAACTTGGGATCAATACAAGCTTATAAATTCAGCATTAGCAACTTTTCTGGTTCAAAACGGATGTACTGATAATTCTGTTTCAGAGATTTATTTAAATCAACTTTTTACTCCTTCAAAATCTTTTTAACATTTAGGCACGCTCTCCTACACAAGGCCATCATTGTAAGTGTAGGGCTTTGCCAAGATGAAGTTGGCCAACACGCTCCATCTAGTACAAGTACATTCTTGCATCTCCATATTCTATTAAATTTATCAACCACGCTATTTTCTTCATTAGTTCCCATTGGTGCTCCTCCAACTTCATGTATGTAATATCCTGGGGGAGGGGGACTACCTGAAAGTGCAATTAAATTTTTTGTAAATAAACTCCCTAATGGGATATTTATTAGTTCATCAATATTTTTTATTTCTCCATTTGCAGCTTTTATTGATTTTCGGATTGTGATTTCCATATGTTTTGCCATATTTAACTCATTCTCGCTCCATTCGAATTCAATGTAGGGAATTGGGATACCCCATTCATCTGTTTTTCTTGAGAGAGAAACTGAGTTTTCCTCTCTAGGAAGAACTTCGCCATGGGCGATAAGAAAGCCAATGGATGTGTTTTCGTCTTTTTGCAAAAATTTAGGTAACCCTAATCTATCAATTGCCCCCCAGATTCCATAACCTCTATGGAAATTTATGTCGTCAATTTCTGGTAAATTTGAACCAAATGGAATAAAGAAGCTGCCTGCTCCAGAAAGATTAGGAGGATTATCTGATGGTTTATCTAAGCTTTTTGTTTTTGGGACTGAAAAAAATCTACAGATAGATATATGATCCATTAGATATTTACCTAATTTTCCAGAATTATCTTTAAAACCTGAGGAATTTGATTCGTATTCTGAGTTCAATAGTATTCTCAGGGTTGAAATTGTTGATGCGCAAAGAAGAATTAAATCACAATTTAATACTTCTCTGTGACCATTTTCTAAGTTTACGATCGTTAGTTTTGATGCAAGCTCTGTTATCTTATTAATCTCAAAAGACTCCACTAGGTGATTAGAGATTATTTGCACATTACCAGTATTAAAAGCTTTTTCAAAAGTGCTTCCTAAACTAGAGGACTTGGGCCATTTTTTTTCTTTTACTGATGAATTACGGTCAAATCCTCTTGATTGGATAAATGGATAGTTTAATTTTGATTTTACTTTGCGGCCAAAAATATTTTCGTTTTCTGTAAGAGGGATGTCACCAATATATTTACCGTTTGGGACTTCCTTAATATCATCTTTTCGTCCATAGATTCCACATAGACTTTCAATGAAATCATAATGAGGGGATATTTCATCGTATGAAATAGGCCAGTTTGGTCCAAATCCGTCTTTTTCTGCTGGTTGAAAATCTTCTGAAGAAAGTCTTAATGTTATGCCTCCCCATGTTAATGATCTACCCCCATATTGTTTACCTTGAGTCCAAAGGAAGGGCTTTTTCTTGGGGAATTCATAAGGATGTTTCAATTCATTTGAATATAAATCAGGATTATTTTTCCAATACCCAGGATGTTGGCATTGATTGGCATGTTTTTTTGTTAAAAATCCTGATAATCTTTTTAATGTATTTTTTGGCTCATAATTGCTAGCCTCAAGCCTTTTAATTTTTGGTCCTGCTTCTATTACTAAAACTTTAATTCCCTGTTCTGCCAATGTAAGTGCAGCTATTCCCCCTGTAGCACCAGAACCAACAACAATTGCATCATAAGGACTTATATCCAAAACCTAATTCTTGATTAGTTATTTAAATAAATATAGCATTCAGTAAATAATTAATTTTTAGATTTCAGCTTAAGAAGTTAGAATTTGTTGAAATACTATTCAAAAAATGAGGCTTGTAATTATAACTGTTTTAATGATTTTTTTAATTCTTCCTTCTAGAAGTTTTGCCGCATTAGATTATGGTAAACAATCATTGGTAGGCGCAGATTTTTCTGGATCTGATTTGAAAGGAGCAACTTTCTATTTGACTGATTTACAAGACGCAAATTTATCAGATTGCGAGCTCCAAAATGCGACTCTTTATGGAGCAAAACTGAAAGATACTAATTTAAGTAACTCAAACTTAAGAGAAGTAACATTAGATTCAGCTGTTTTAGATGGAACAGATTTATCAAATTCTAACTTAGAGGATTCTTTTGCTTATAGTACACAGTTTGAAAATGTAAAAATCCAAGGGGCAGACTTCACAAATGTTTTTTTACCAAAAGATATTGTCAGGAAATTTTGTGAAAGTGCTTCTGGTACTAATCCATTCACAAATAGAGTCACCAGAGAAACTTTAGAGTGCGATTACATTTAAATTTATGCACATAAAAGTTCTTTTGTAATTTTTCTTTGTTTATAAAGTGATTTTCCAATAGGCCAGCCTAATGTAGATAAGTGTCTCATTAGAGGACTTGAATATTCGAAAGAAAGATTGTCTGAATATTTAAAATCTAGTTCTTTTAGAGTGGTTATTAATAAAAATAGATCTTTCCTATTGCCTTTTTTCATATCCAATAAAATTAATGCTTCACTTGATATTTTTTTTTCTAGGACCTTATCATTTTCAGCAAAACCAACTTTAAGTGAATTAAATTCATCAGAATAAAGAGTATAAATTATTCCATCTTTGAATTTATCTGCATTATTAACTTCATTAAAACTTGATGATATGAATTTTTTATATTCTTTTTTAATTTTTCTTTTATTCATAATTATTGGATTTCATTCTGAGCTATTTCGTATTTTTCCAATAAATTGTTAACTTCTGCTAGTGCAATCCTTTTTTGACAGGCCGAATCATATCTATTTATTGCTATTGAAGGAATCGAACCTTTGCTTTTCATTTCCCTTATGCCAGTTTCTAGACACTGAAAAGCAACACTCGATAGATCTCGGCCCTCTGCTGCCGCCCAAACTTTCAAAAGATAAGTAAGATTCGATGGTACAGAGATCTGCACTTTGTTTGAATTTGAAGTATTTAATGCAATATCATCGAGACTAATTTCTTTTGAGGAAATAGTTTCTTTAACTTTTCTCTTCAAAAATTTTACTTGGCTTATAGCGTCCTCTTTATTCTTTATTTTTTGCTCTATTTTAAAAAACTCTTCTTCAGAATTGATTAAAGCTTCTAATGCCCATTTAGCATCATCTTTCGCTACGGCGGTTCTATCAAGCCATTCATCTCTTATCTTTGACCAATTACTAGGCATAAGCTTTATACGATAATTCTATGATATATAAATCTAAATAGATTGTCTACTTAATCTATATAGACTTAGAATAGATTATTTAAAGTAATATGTTTAATTTTTTAAGAATTCCTTATCTTTAAATAATCTTTTATAGTAATTAAAAACTTCCGAGCTTTTAATCTCTTTCAATAAGTTCAATTTTATATCCATCAGGATCCTCAATAAAAGCCAAGACAGTTGTACTGTTTTTCATTGTTTTTGGTTTGGTTGTTACTTTACAGCCATTATTTTCTAATCCTTGGCAAATAAGATGAATATCTTCTACTCCAATAGCAATATGACCATATTTATCTCCAAGTTCATAGTCTTCTGACTTTTTGTCCCAGTTATAAGTTAATTCAATTACGGTGTTTTCTTTTTCTGAACCATAGCCAACAAATGCCAAAGTGAATTTCCCATGAGGGTAATCTTTTTTTCTTAATAAATTCATTCCTAATCTATTGACGTAGAAATCTATGGATTTATCTAAATCTC
Source organism: Prochlorococcus marinus CUG1417 (assembly GCF_017695975.1). Lineage (NCBI taxonomy): Bacteria > Bacillati > Cyanobacteriota > Cyanophyceae > Synechococcales > Prochlorococcaceae > Prochlorococcus > Prochlorococcus marinus. Next base: position 622,203 of record NZ_JAAORN010000001.1, read on the forward strand.
CAACTCTTAACATTGTGTGAAGTATACGCATTTTGAATTATTAACCTTAATAAATTATCCAATATATAATGACCATCTGCAAAAGTTAACATTTTGGGGGCAAAGTCTTAAATTAATTTCAGAAATATTAGGTTAAAATATGAGTATAAATTCTAACAATATATTGAATCAGATATTCCAGAGAATTTCATCAGTATTTTTGTATACTTTGCCGTTAAAGGCATCAATACCTTTTGGATATTATTTGTTCTATAAATATTCTTTTTTAAAAATATTATTATTACTAACTTTTCCAATAGCAATAATTGAAAAATCTTTGCCTTTTGGTGGTTTTTTATTGTTTTTAATTTTGTTTGCTGGATTAGCAAGAAATCCAAAAGTCCCGTATTTTGTTAGATATAACTCATGCCAAGCATTACTTATTGATATAGCTTTGATAATAATTTCATACCTCTTGAGAATATTTCCCATAGTTGAATTAGGCTCAATTATTTTTATATTTATGCTCTGTATTTTTATTTATTCGATTTCTCAATGTATTTGTGGAATTGAGCCTGAAATACCCTTAATTAGTAAATCTGTAAGGATGCAAATTTAAAAAGATTTATAGATTTACTGACTTTCTTTAACACTCATTCAAAATAGATTCCCATCTTTGTTGACTTGCCTTTATTGCTTGCATTGGTGGATCAGCTCCCTCAATTTCAAAGGCTTTAATTAATGATTTATTAGCTAGCAAGCCTAATCTTGCAGCCTCTCTTTGCCTAGAGCATACTTTTTCCCTTGATCCCTCTTTTAGATTATTTTCGATTTCTTTAAGAATCTGGCTAGCTTCATTCGATTTAGAATAAAAATCATTCATATATGTATCGAGTGCAGTATCCGCTAAAATTCCCACTGGATATATTATTGTGACTAAGCACAATATAAAACTTGTAAATATAAATATTTTCATGGGAATCTTAAGTAAATTTTTTGTCCGATCTTTTTAAGACTAAGTAAAAGCTAATAACGCTAATTGTTCCAGAAGGGCCTATTAAAACATGCCAAAATTGATCGCCACTAATTGATAGATTTGTTCCAAATAAAGTCGTAAAAAAAATCCCAAATATTGGGTAAAGCACAAACATCCAATCTTTAAAAACTCTTTGCCAATTTGTTATTAGAAAGATACTTATTATTACTTGAAAAAGAAGAGCAATAGTTTTATCAAATAAAGAATATGAGATTATTGAAAATAAAGAAATACAAAAGTTAGTTGTTTGAATAAATTTATTTTTTATAACTGATATTGATAAACATGATAGACCCAAAGATAGGAAAGAATAAAATAACCAATTAAATAAAGAGGAATGATCTACATAAATCCAAGATGTATTTGTATGATCAATCATTTCCGAAATGGATGCTAATCCAAGAAAAATAAAACCTAAAGGTATTAATTTATAGTTGATTATATGTTTGAATTTATCGATTGATCTAATTCCTAATATTATTGGGATGATTGCCGCCTGAAGATGGGCTAATAATAAAATTGAAAAAAACAAAATTAATTCTTAAACTCAATTCATCTAAAGTTTAAATATAAAAACTTTTTCAGGTTAATTTAGTAGAGAAAAATACCATTGGCCTATTACTATAATTAAAATAGTAACAACAAAAGGGAAAGCAGGATATCTTGTTTGAAAATTAGCAGGTGGCCATGGAGACCAAGATATTAATCTTCCTTGAGCTTCATTTCTGGAGTTTAAAGTTTTTTTCTTTTTTGGAGCTGATGTTTCTGTCGCAAATCCTTTACTCATTTCTAAGACAAAAACATATTTTAACAAAAACAAAAAAAATGTTGATAGTTTTTTTTTATATTTTTTCTAAATTTTCTTTTGATAGGAGGAAGTGTTTTCATACTCATGTTACCCCTCATGCAAGCTAGTTTCTAAAATAGTTTTCCCATTTTATAAAAATTGATCTGATGAGGTTTAATTAAAACAGTGAGCAACTTTAAATTTTGATAATAGTCGAGTAAATCGGATAAAAAGCATTAAATTTAATTTTTTAATCTTTAGATTTTTGATTAGTCAAATGTTTTAAAAGAATTTTCTAGTAATTCATTTAATTCTAAAAGTTCTTCTTTGGTAAATTCACGATATTTTCCTGTGGGTATGTCTAAATTAATATTCATAATTCTCACACGTTTTAGTGATTGCACTCTGTAACCTAATGCCTCACACATACGTCTAATCTGACGGTTAAGTCCTTGAGTTAGTATGATCTTAAATTTTTTCCCCCCCAATTGCTTTACGAAACAACGCCTAGTTACGGTGTCTAAAATCTCAACACCATTGCGCATACTTTGAATAAAGTCCCTATCAATAACACGATTAACGCTTACGATGTATTCTTTTTCATGATTATTTCTAGCTCTTAGTATTTTATTTACAATATCTCCATCATTAGTTAAAAAAATTAGGCCCTCACTTGGCTTATCCAATCTTCCGATAGGAAATATTCTTTTTGGATAATTAATAAAGTCTATAATATTAGCGGGCTCTACTTTTCTATTGGTTGTGCATACAATTCCAACAGGTTTATTAAAGGCTAAGTAAATTTTCTTTTGTTTTGTTGATTTATCTATTCTTTGACCTTCTACTTTAACTTGATCCCCTTCCTCTAGCTTGGCACCTATTCTGGAAATTTTACCATTAATGGTAACTTTCCCTTCCTCAATTAGTCTATCTGCCACTCTTCTAGAACAGTAACCGACTTGACTTAAATATTTGTTTAATCTGGTAGCCATTTTGAATATTTTTTTATATACGATAAAAATAATTTTATAGGAGCTTATTTTAGATTGACTGTCAACCTTGATATTTTCATGGAAGAGCCCCTAGTTAAGCCAAATCTTTTACTTTAGTAATGAAAAACTTTTCGAAACCTTGTAAAAAAAAATATAATATGAAAAAAAACTAACTTAAGAATAATTGTAAATAAGTTAGTTTTAGACAACGGAGGGGGTGGGATTATTTTCAAGTCAAAATGACGAGCTATGACAACCTATGACAGCAAAAATCTGAAATCGATTGTTAAATCTGCCAACAAATCTGCCAACAATTTATTGACGATGTATGAAGTTAAATGATGAGTTATGACTAGGCTAAGAATCATTTATTTTGCAAATTCTGCTTTATATCTAGTATTAAAATAATTCTGAAAGCGTATGAAGGCTTATGACGATATGTGACTTCTTTCTAAAAACGGAGGGGGTGGGATTCGAACCCACGGTGCCCTTGCAGACACGCTAGTTTTCAAGACTAGAGCCTTAAACCACTCGACCACCCCTCCAGGAGAGAAATATTAAATTTTAGCTTCCTAATTATAACAAAAGGTGGTTGATTTTTTCGGAAAAAGTTCGGAAACGCATGTGAAGTTAGATATGAAAGCTATTGCCATAACTAAACATAAATCAAATTTTCAAGACTAGAACCTTAAACCACTTGAACACCTCTCGAAAGGAGGAAATTCTTTTAATAAATTAAAAGCCTTAAGTAAGGTATTTATTTATTTTTTTTTTTATTTTTTGATTAGCTTTTTAAGGTGAAAAGCAAAGTAGTAAATTATAGTAATAACAAAAATCTTTAATTTATGAGTTTTATTAAAAAAAATATATTTTCAAAGTTTTTAAGAGCTACTAAAAGGCCACTATTTTATTGCTCTCTTTTGATTAAGAGTTTATTAATGAGGTTTTTTAAGATAAAGGTTGAGATAAATAGAAATCCAATAGAATGGGCATTTCTTCTCTCGAATCTATCAAAATTTAATTTAGGAGATGATTTGTTTATAAATTCTAAAAAAAAGAAAAAAATTAATCAAAAGATAGTATTCCTTGATATTGGAGCAAATGATGGAACCTATGCTCCAAGATTTTTAGACAAATTTTGTAAAGATAATAATTTAGATCTTACATTATATGCTTTAGAACCAATCAGGAGTAATTTTAAAATACTTGAAAAAAATCTTGAAAATTTGAAAAATATAAATGCTTATCCATTTCTGTTGGGTGCTAGTGATCAGAATCAAAAAACTATTATCTATCATGCCCATCGAGCCAAATGGCATTCTATCCCAAACAATGAATTTAATAAAAAAGCATCTGGCATTGAAGAAGAAATAAAATTAATCAAGATCGATGATTTTGTTAAAGATAAATTATTAGATAATCCATCTTTAATTATAAAAATTGATGTTGAAGGTTATGAATTAAATGTTTTAAAAGGAATGCAGAATATCTTGGAGAACCAAATTCCTGAAGCAATAATTTTTGAAACAGATTTAAACAAAGAATATATACAGCACTCTTACTTCCCAGAAATGCACGACTTTTTAGATAGATATAATTACAAATGCGCTAAGTTTTCGAATCAAAGTACTAGGAGAAACTGGATTGAGAAAGGGACATTTAGGATGAGTGAATTTGATGCGATTTATGTGAGGGGTAATAAAAATCCCTCCATATATTCTGCTGCAATAGATAATCATTTTAAGGATGTAGAAACATCAAAATCTAGATTATGAATTTTAGAGTTAATTTATTCTTTTAATTTCTAATATCTTTCAAAAATTCAAATCCAAGAAATTTCAACACTCAATTTACTTTTATTTGGAGTTAATTTCTTAATTAATGGTGCATAAAGCTAATCTGGTCAAGACATTCATTATTTAAAAAGAATGAACACTTGTAAGAGTTTTAGATGATTTATCTATCTGCAATAAGTAATGTAATTTAGTGAAAATTTTTCTAAAATTTTGAATATGTACAAATTTACTTTAATTAATAAGGACAGATCAAGAATAAAAGTCTTTGAACCATTTGAAAATGTTTCTAGTCCTTCGCTAAACATTGATGTAATGATGATTTCTTATGGTTGTGTCTATAAAAGATCAAGTAAAGCAGTAATGAAAGGTAGCAGAGTAGAGACAATAGAAAATGCAAGAAAAGAATATAAACAGCTATTAGAAGAAGGTTGGAAGAAGACTAGCATTTTTAGAAGTTATTTTTAAGGATAAAAGTCAACTCTCCAACGCATTACGCAATAACTTAAAGCGTTATATCCATTGCAATTCCAGAACTTGAATATTTTTACAGAGAAATGATGAAAACCAGCATCATTAAAAAATGCCCAGCCAAAATAAATAGCAAATGCAGCTACAACGAAAGCAGCATATTGAAGCCAATGTATTCCAGAATCGTCTACACCGTTTTCATCAAAATTTGAATTACTCATTTAAAGGATTGGATATGCTATCCATCCAAATAAGCTGTAATTAATAATAACAGCCATGAAGCCGATCATTGCCAGCCTTCCATTTGTTCTCTCTGCAATAAACCAATAGCTATTTGGCCATTCAAATTTAGAAGTATTAGATATTTGACCTTCTGAAAATATGGTTTCTGCAGGGGCATTATCCTGATCAAGAAAATAATTACTATCTGGGTAATAGCTTTCGCTTCGAATATTGTCTTCTTTTTTTTCAATCATTTTATTAAAATTTGAATTTCATATATCTTAAAAACTAAAAAGGCAAAATAGGGTAAAAACATGTTTAATATCAGTCAAATCTATTTTGCACCCAAAAAGAATAATCCAAAGTTGACATTTTGTTGAAATAAACCAAATAAGTTGTTACCGACTATGGCAGCTATTATTAAGACGAAGGCAACAATGGCAAAAAGAGCACTTACGTCTTTTATGTCATAAGGCGCTTTAAATAAAGGTTTCTGGTCTGCCATGGTTATGAGATCTATAAACGCAATTAAATCACATTACTTTAATACTTATTAGAAGTATTAAGTAATTTTTTAGATTAAGTTTAGACAAAAAAAAACCACTAAAAGTGGTTCTTTTGTAATTACATAAATGAACTAACTTGTGTAGGCTTTTCCTCTATAAGTAAGTTCGTTGTGCTGCTTTTTAGCTGCTTCTTTGTTCTGGACGTACTTTTGTCCTCTGTAAATTAGAGTCATCTTTAAGCTCCGGTTTCGCTTAAGTCCCCGTTCCATGGCTTAAGTCGATTTGCGGCTTGCTATACGCAAGTTGAACGTTTTGGTAGCGGTTGCTACAATTTAATACTAACATTCAAGAAAATTATTTGTCTAGGTCTTTGATAAATTAACTTAATAATTTAAAACGAAATAGTTTCCTACTAAAGATATTTATGTTTTTCTTTATGTAGTTTCTTGCAGGTTACATTTTGTGCGTTTTTGAGAAGTATTTTTTATTTAATGAACTTTTAAATGTAAAATTCTTTAGATTATAAAATTTGTTTTATGTTTTCTAGAAGCAAAAAACCTACAGTAAAAAAATCTGCAATAGTTGAAGAGACTCCATTATTTGCTCAATTACTACCATTCGCAAACAGAATGAATGATAAGGTTCAATTGGTAAATGCTTTGGCTTTTACTTTTATTATGGGATTCTCAATTTTTGGAATTGCCCTATGGAAACTATCAGGGCTGACCTAATTAATTAATTTTTGCAAAGCTTCAATTTTTGATTCTTTGTTTTTAATTATGGTTATTAACCATTTAGAGGCTAGCCCTCTGGATATTGATCTGTTTTTCAGAAATCTACATATATAAACATGTAGATTTTTTTCGTTTTTGGAGTTAAATTTTTCCTCAAAATCTAAGATAGCCTCTTCTGATGTTCTTTTTCTTAGCTCATCAACTAATGCATGACTAGAGGAATCATTAAATAAGTTCCCAATATTTAAACTTAATGTCATAAAAAATTTATGTCCCTATTTAAGAGGTAGCCATAAATTAAATTATTAAAAACTAATTTATATTTTTTATTTACAAATAATTCAAAATTTAATCTTTTGGTTTAGCCAAAGGAAGTAAACACTTATCTGAATCACAACCTGCTGGTCCTGCTTCAGATAGTTCTCCAACATCATATTTATTAAGAGCGTCAAAGAAATCGTTGTTAACTTTCCTTTCTATTACTTTATTTTGCAATAATATATATTCCTCTTTACTTATTGGTTCAAAGGGTAATCTCGGAAAAGTAGCATTGGCACTAAATCGAGCTAGCAATGCCGCTGAAATATATCCCTCATTATTTTCTATTGCATTATGAATAGCCTTAGCTAAACCTTCGATTTCATTTTCTCTGAATTCTATAGTTGCAGAGGTATTATGCTCTGTGTAAAATTTCTGCACTTGCATGTAAAAATCAAATTGAGCTAATGCTGAGAAATTATTAATGTCTATTTGGTCTGCGCCGTCTATATTCGCCCAACTAACTTCTGTAGGGATTTCAACTAACCATTCTGTGCATCTTGGATCAAATGGATTATCGAGCAAGCAGCCATTTTCATCTTTATCAGACTGAGATGGAACAACTGAGTAACCATAATCCATGCAAGCTAAAGCGATTGGATCATTTTTCCTGAAAGTTATTCTTCTTATGAATCTTTGAGCCTTTGGAGGATGCCATCCTGGAGCTGCTCCAGTAAGAAGACTTTTAGTCCCAGCAGGCTGAACTGTTGTGCATCGATTTGGTCTTCTTAGATTATGCTTATCACAATATTCCCAAACAGTTTCTTTTACTATCTCTCTCCAAGAATTTAAGAATTTAGCTTCCTTCTCTTTGAAAGCCTTTCCTTCTTCGCTATTTGGTCTTCCTGCTTCCCACCACTTCAACCATGGTGTCCCAAACGCATGGACGCAGAAATCAAATAACCCAGTGAAACTTACCCCTACAATAGGATCATATTCCCTACTTTTTCTGTAACGCTCAACTTCAAACTCATGATTGAGTAAGCATGCTACCGAAAGAGCTGCAGCTTTAAAAGCCTTTTTTTGATCTTCAAAATTTTCAGGATCAATCTGATTTAAATGAACCTCAGCCAAATTGCAATGAAAATCATTTCCTAAGATCTCGCCGCAAGGGTTTAGTCCATATCTGCTCATCCTGTGATCTAGCTCTTCTTTGGAAAAAGGACCATAACTACTATTTATCCAATTTCTCGCTTCATCTTTACCTTGTTCTGAGTAGATTTCAATAAATTCCTTTCTCAATTCATCATCTTTGAGAATATCTGCATTTGACCTTGCGATTGCTTCGGGTGCAAATTGAATAGCTCCCTCACCTGAATGGAATTGTTTTGTTACAGCATCCAAAACAGTTTGGTAAGTCGGTTTTGTATGGTAAACCCTGGTATGATTTGCCATCCTTAGGGCATCTTTTTCAGGATCTATTCTCCAATTGCCGTTCTCATCTTGACTCCATAAATTTTCTTTTGCCGATGCTGCTTCCTTATCATCTGAAGCAAACTGTCTCATTCCAGCACTTCTTCTTATATTCCCGGCAACTATGGTTACTGCAGCTTCATCAATTAATAAACAACACTCTACTGTACTTAATTTCCTGCCGATTGCCTTTCCAAGAAGTGATGCGACTCTTGAGTAGAGATCTTTCAATTTGATGGGATTTGCCATCCCACCAAAACCTTTTAATGATTCTCCAGCAGGCCTAATATCTTCCAAATTAATATAAACATCAATTTCGCTTTCAAGACTTTGGTTACTTGATGCTTCAAGAAGATATTTATAGCTATCTACCCACCCTCTTCTGCTATCTCCCACTTTAATATGAAGATCTTTTCCTTTGATTTCTAATGATGATTCTTCTACTCTTTTATCTTTAGGAGTTATTCCAACTTCACTAACTGATTTAATATTTATTTTGTTTATTACCGTAGGTAGTTTATTTATAAAATGAGGCTCAATTATTGCACCTGTTCCACAGCCCATCATTGCTAAGTCCATCATCAAAGCAAAGGCTTCCCAATCAATCAAGTTTGTTGAAGTACAGTTGTATGCCCCAGAGAAATTTTGGTTTTTATTAATCCAAGGAGTTCCTCCAATCCATAACCATCTCCCTGAAGGCTGGGCTTTTTGGTTACTTTGCATTTCTCTCATTAGGATCAATTCTTCATCAGAAAGTTTTCCTAATTCTTTTAATCCCGATAAATTTCTTTCGCCTACTTCACTCCAGTTCTCCCTTTTCCCAGAGGTGGTTTTCCTGCTGTAAGATCTGAAAAAAACAGGATAAGCAGCTGGCGCAGTCTTTGGAAAATCATCTTTTTTAAGATTATTGGAATTGCTCTCTGAAGAAGCTTTATTTGGTGCAACAGTCACGATAAAAAAACTATGTAAATAACCCGTACTGGAAGAATAACTCTACCTGTGGCGTCTGCAACTATTCTTACCACTATTTAACGGTTTGTGTAGAATTATGTTTAATATGTAATTCTTTTTTTCAAGAAAGGATATGGAAAGAATACCTGAACCTGAATTGATGGAAGAAAAAGAACAGGTCATTTCTTATGATGAAGCTGATTTTTCAGAAGGGGAAGTTAATCTCATTAATCAAATAAATCATTATCTTTTGAGAAAAAATATTTCTTTAGGTGAAAGTGATTTAATAGTTGATTTAGGATGCGGCCCAGGAAATATTTCTGAGAAGTTAGCAATAAAATGGCCTAATACTGAAGTAGTTGGAATAGATGGTTCAAAAGAGATGATTTTGAGAGCAGAATATAATAAAAATATCTCTAATAATAAAAAAAAACTAGAAAATTTACGTTACATTTGTTCTGATATAAAAGACATTAAATCTAATAATTTTTTACTTAAAAAAGGCATTAGTTTACTCGTAAGTAATAGCTTGATCCATCACATTACCAATCTTGAAGATTTCTTCAACACCATAAGAAGTTTGTCTAGTAGTATCACTATAAATTTTCACAAGGACTTGAAAAGGCCATTAGATGAAAAGTCCGCTTTAGAACTCAAAGCACAATGTTCAACAAAATATAATGAGATTTTAACTAATGATTATTATGCATCCTTGAGAGCTTCTTATACTTTTAAAGAGTTGAAAAATTTCACTTTAAAGAATAATCTATCCTCTTTAGATGTGTTTGAAGACGGTGATAAATATTTAATAGTTTATGGTAATGTTTAAGAACTAAGTAAAAGGTACTTATATTAAATAGATGAACTTAGGTACTAAAATTTTACATAATAAAGAAATACTGGATGCTGTAAATAAAAGAAGAAATTTTGCCATCATTTCTCATCCAGATGCTGGGAAAACTACTCTTACTGAGAAACTTCTTTTATATGGAGGTGCCATTCAACAGGCAGGAGCAGTAAAGGCTAGGGGTAATCAGAGAAAAGCTACGTCAGACTGGATGGAACTTGAGAAACAAAGAGGTATTTCTATTACATCAACTGTATTGCAATTTGAATATGAAAGATCAGTAATCAATTTATTAGATACTCCAGGTCACCAAGACTTCTCAGAAGATACTTATAGAACATTAGCTGCTGCTGATAATGCAGTTATGTTAGAAGATGCTGCTAAAGGATTAGAGCCTCAAACTAGAAAATTGTTTGAAGTTTGCAAGATGCGAAAAATACCAATATTTACTTTCATAAATAAAATGGATAGACCAGGAAGAGAGCCATTCTCTTTACTTGATGAAATCGAATCAGAACTTGGATTAAATACTTTACCTATTAACTGGCCAATTGGGAGTGGCGAAGAATTTAGAGGAGTTATTGATCGATTTTCGAGAGAGGTGATTTTATTTGATAAAGCCGTGAGAGGAAAGCAATCGAATGAGAAAAGGTTAAGTCTTGAAGATAAAGAGATATCAAAATATGTAGAGAGAGATTTACTTGAAAACTCACTTGAAGAATTGGAGGTCCTTGATGAGGCAGGATCGAAATTTGAAAAAGAAAAAGTTTTTAATGGCTCTTTAACCCCAGTTTTCTTTGGATCTGCTATGACTAATTTTGGTGTAAGGCCATTTTTAGATAGTTTTTTAAAAATGGCTCAAAAACCAACTTCAAGAAATAGTAATAAAGGCGATGTTGAACCTGCAAGCGATGAATTTAGTGGGTTTGTTTTTAAGCTTCAGGCGAATATGGATCCAAAGCACAGAGATAGGGTTGCTTTTATAAGAGTTTGTAGTGGCAAATTTGAAAAAGATATGTCAGTTAAGCATTCCAGAACTGGGAAAATAATCAGATTATCAAGACCTCAAAAAATATTTGGACAAGATAGAGAAGTAGTAGATGATGCATATCCAGGAGATGTTATTGGCTTGAATAATCCAGGCATGTTTTCTATTGGAGATACTCTTTATACTGGTTCATATCTGGAGTACGAAGGTATACCATCATTTAGCCCTGAAATATTCAGCTGGCTAAGAAATCCAAATCCCTCAGCATTTAAAAACTTTAGGAAGGGTGTTAATGAACTTCGTGAAGAAGGTGCTGTTCAGATTCTTTATGACTTTGATGAGAGCAAAAGAGATCCTATACTCGCAGCTGTTGGTCAGTTGCAGTTAGAAGTTGTAACTCACAGGTTAAAAAGTGAATATGGTGTAGATGCAAATCTTGAATCAATGCCATATCAATTGGCTAGATGGGTTTCTGATGGATGGCCAGCAATTGAAAAACTAGGGAGAATATTTAATTGTAAAATAGTTAAAGATTGTTGGAATAGGCCAGTTATTCTTTTTAAAAATGAGTGGAATCTAAATCAATTTGTTGAAGACAATAATCAATTATCTTTAAACAAAGTCGCACCTGTTGTTAGTGGAGTCGAACCAATTGTTTTATAAAGTCTTAATGAATTATAAAATTGGTTAATCTGTTAGTATTGGAAAAAAATTTTGGAATCAAACAGTAGTAAAAACAATAGCGAAAAATCACCTTATGAAATTTTAGGTGTTGATGAGGGTGCCGCTTTTGAGGATATTCAGAAGGCCAGAGACCTTAAAGTGAGAGAGGCTGGTGAAGATTTAATTTTGAAAGCGAAAATAGAATCCTCCTTTGATCAATTGCTTATGGGGAGTTTGAAAGCTAGGCAATCAGGAAATGTAAGCTATGAAGCCGTGAGTGCTTCAAAAAAAGAAAAACAAATTAATCAATTTGCCAATAACAATTTTCCACTGTTATCTAAGATAAAAAATTTAAATAATAACTCTAATAACTCAAATCAGTATAGTCTGCCCAAAATAACCCCCCCCTCATTTGATAATCTTTCAATAAAAATATCTGTAGGGCTTTTATTTTTGATTTTGTTATTTATTAGTCCAGACTCTAATAATAGACTTTTGCTTTCTATCTCAACATTAATACTTACTTATACTCAAATCAAATCGGGAAAAAGATTTATTGGCTCTCTGGGTTGGAGTGTTACCTTTCTTTCGATAGGACTAATATTTGGAGGATTACTTGAAAATAACTCTTTAATTCAGGAAGTATCAAACAATTCTTTATCAATGCAAAAAATTCAAAGTATTCCAGCCATGATTATTTTATGGCTAGGCGTGATTTTCTTATGATTGATTTTCAATCATAGATTTAATTTCTTGAAAATTTATAAGATATTTATTTTTGCAAAATTCGCAAACCAATTCTGCTTTGCCATCTTTCTTGAGTATGTCTTCCAACTCGCTCTTATCAAGCATTTTCATTGCATTTAAACTTCTTTGTTTGGAACACTTGCATTTAAAACTAACTTCTTGAGAACGAGCTTTTTCAGATATTGATTTATCGTCAATATCGGGGAATATATTTCTTATTAATGAAAGAAGATTATCTTTTGACTGGAATAGTTCTTCGCTAAAAGAATTAATTTCTTTACATCTTTCTTCAAGTAGTGAGACTAGTAAAGGGTCAGTGTCTTTTTTAGGTAAAACTTGAGCTAACAAGCCACCACTACAAATAACGCCTTTATTTTGAATTTTCTCTCCAATGAATACAGCAGAAGGAGTCTGTTCTGAATGATATAAATATGAAGCTAAGTCTTCTGCAATATTTCCATTTACTAATTCAACTGTGCTTGTAAAGGGTTCTCCAATACCGCTATCCCGAATAACATTTAAGTATCCAGTACCTAACGCTTTTGTGAAATCAAAAGAATATTTATTATTATCTATTTTGACTAGATCTAATTCTAAATCGGGATTCCCTACATAACCTCTGACTTTGCCGTCTCGCCCTGCATCAACCAGCAATCCATTCAAAGGTCCGTCAGACGTAACTCTTAAAGTTACTCTCCCATGCATTATCTTCATTGAACTTGCTAAAAGCAGTGAAGCACTTAATGCTCTTCCTAATATACAGGTGGTTAAATAAGAAAGACCGTGTCTTTTTTTTGCTTCTAGAGTAGATTCAGTTGTTAACACCGCAACTAATCTTATTCCTCCATTTGCTGCAGTAGCTCGAACTATCCTATCCTTCATGATTTTCTTTTTTAAGATTTTTGATTTTCCCTTTTTCCAGTATTAATATCCTAGACGGAATGCCCTCAAATAAGGCAGGTTCATGAGTAACAATAATAATTGTATTTTTATTTTTTAGATCAAGAATTAAATTCTTCACATCATTTCTCATTGAATAATCTAATCCAGCAGTTGGTTCATCAAGTAAAAGAATTGACGGGTTTCTAAGTAGCTGAACTGCTACAGCTAACCTTCTTTGTTGTCCACCACTTAGTTGTTCTGGTGGTTGGGTCAGATTAATTTTTTTTAAACCAACTTTACTTAAAACTATTTCTATATTTTTATCTCTTAAAGATTTATGTCCTATTTTTAATTCTTTCCCAATGGTTGTACCGATAAAGTATCTTTCAGGAAATTGGAATACTACTCCACAAAACCATCTTCTTTGTCTAGAAGATAAAATTTTATTTTTCCAAGTAATTTCCCCTTTTTGGGGATTAGTTAATCCGCTTATTATTTCAAGAAGAGTTGTCTTCCCAGAACCACTATTACCACAAATTAAAATAATTTCATTTTCATGAACTTTAAAATTTAGATTGTCTATTATTTTTCTTTCACCATTTTGAGGTTGATAAGATATTTCTCTTAAATCAAGCATTATTAATTAAGTTGTGAGTATGAATTTTAATCTAGTGATAACTTACTTATAATAGCTATATATCAAAAAAGCTATTAGACAATATGAATATTATTTTTAGAGAAGTTGATCCTTTTAATTGTTGGATATGGATAAAGTTTTCAGAATCACCAACTCAAGATGAAAAAAATTATTTAGACGGTGTTTTTGATAGTTGGTACGTTTTAGGAAGGTTGGGAGGATTTAATTCTGAAAATTTGCAAACTCATGAAGAAGGTTCAGATCTCAGTTGGATGTCCTACGATAATGACCAAAAAAATTCATCTCTTCCAGCATTAATGCATAATTTGGGAATTATGGAATATCAAAACCTGTGGGGTAGATGTTGGGTTGATTTCGGAACTTCCGACTCCATTGCAATAGATATATTAATTAATTCTTTGAATGAGATATCAAATAATTATGTAAAAATTGAAGAGTTAATTATTGGGGGTGAAAATAATGATTGGGCAATTGAAGAACATGAAGATTTAGTTTTCAAAGATTAAGAGTTTAGATGGAAGACTTAACAAGATTAATTATTTCCCATGAAAGAATTGAAAATATTAAGAATAATAATTTAGAACTTTCTAAAGAAGAGGCTCATTATATAGATAAAGTAATGAGGATAAAAAATGGTAAAGAAATATTTATATCTAACGGAAAGGGCTCATTATGGAAAGCTATAAAAGTTAAAAACGATTGTTTAGAAATAATTCAATTAAAAAAACCTTACTTATTTCAAGAACAAGAAATTTACTTATTAGGAATAGCTGTTGTTATACCAAAGAGTGGTTTTGAGGATATTTTAAAAATGTGTACTGAAATAGGAATTGATTTTATACAGCCTTTATTTTCAGAAAGACAGATAAACAAAAAATTAAATTTTTCTAAAAAACTTTTGAGATGGAATTCAATTATCAAAGAAGCAGTTGAGCAAAGTGAGAGATTATGGAAACCATCTATTTTAAATGGTATGGATATTATTGAATGGCTAAAAAGTATAGATAATCAAGAAAGGGTTTCAATTTCTATAACTAGAGAAGATACTTGTTACGACTTAAATCGATGGTTAAGAAAACAACAAGAATTTGTAATTAAAAAAGGAGGTATTTTTTGGAATGTAATTGGCCCTGAAGGAGGTTGGTCCTCTAAAGAAATTGATTTTTTTCATAAAAATAATATTACCCTTGTTAAACTTTCAGACACTATCTTAAGAACTTCAACGGCTAGTATTAACGCATCCTCAATTCTAAATCAGTGGAGAATAGACTTGAAATTAAGGAATTAGATAAATATGGATTTAATTAGAAATCAATTTTTTTTAGGTTTTTGTATTAATTTTATTTTGATTTTTATTTTCTGTAAAATTCCTTTGATGACAAAAAGTGGTTGGATAAGTGCAGGCATTTTAGGCACAATTTTATGGGGATGTTTGTCTTGGCAGGGATGGATGTCAGTTGTAATTTATTTATTATTTGGATCTCTCGTTACTAAAATAGGATTTAAATTTAAAAAAGAACAAGGAATAGCTGAAAAAAGAGGTGGGAGAAGAGGTCCTGAGAATGTATGGGGATCTGCAGCAACAGGATTATTTCTTGCAATTATGACCAAATTTAATGCTGCCAACGTAGTGATGTTTAAAGTGGGTTTTGCTGCAAGTTTTGCTGCAAAGTTGGCGGATACTTTTGGCAGCGAAATTGGAAAAAGATTTGGTAAAGACACATATTTAATTACTTCACTTAAAAAGGTTGATAGAGGAACTGAAGGAGGAATAAGTATAGAAGGAACATTAGCTAGTGTTTTGGGATCAATATTTATGGCTTTTATAATGCTTCGTCTATCAATTATTTCCTCAAAATATCATTTTATAGTTGTTGTGGTTTCTGGATTCTTGGCAACACTTTCTGAAAGTATTATTGGTGCTAAATTCCAAAACAAATATAAATTAAGTAATGAATTGGTAAATGCTATTCAGACAAGTATTGCTTCTGTCTTCGCTATTTTTGCTCTTATTTTATATTCATATTTTTTAAATTAATAATATTTGGGAAGACCTAGGATTCCTTCCATTTTGTAAGAATCTCCCAGCTTTTAAGTCTTTGGAAAAGCCAGAAATGACCTTCGGAATTTAGATGAATTCCATCATGAGTAATCCAATTTTTACTCCTTTTATCAGAGTACATTTCTCTAAAAGTAGGAAGAAATGGGACATTCTGATTGAGGCATACTTCCTCCATTCTCCTTTCATAAGTATTACAAAAATCATTTGAGTACCATAGACATCCTGCGAACGGCATTTTGCTTTCGTCAACTGGTGTCAGACCAATAACAAATACATTTGTTTGAGAGTTCATTTCATTAATTAGCCTCTCTAATCCATATTCAAATCCATCTATATCTAATTGATGTCTTCCATTTATCTGACCAATTGCTGCAGTGTCGTTAAGACCTACATTTAGTAGGATTGCTTTAGGTTTATTTCTTCTAGTTTCTCCTCTAGATGACCATTCTTTTTCCCATCTAGATGAAACTTTTTCTATCCCATCCCCCCTAACGCCAAGTTGATAAATAACTGGCCCATTGTGGTTATTGCACCAATCTTTTCTAAGCCTCTCACACCATCCACCTCCCTCATTATCTCCCCATCCATAAACTGAGCTATCTCCAATTACAACTAGTTGTTTTGGTAAACTAATCACTATAACCGGAAAAAAATAATTACTTGATTTAACAAATTATTCTTACAAATCAAGTTAAACTATTTTTGATTTTACCATTTATTAATTCGCCAACTATTGCGATGGAGCTATAAGCTATCAAAACTATGGTAACTTCTTGCCATGCGAAGGAACTTAGTGATTCTTGCAATTGCCAACCTAGACCAACACTTCCAATAACCCCAACAATTGCAGTTTCTCTAATAATGATGTCAGATCTATAAGCGCAATATGCTAAGTAACTTTTTGCTTGTTGAGAAAATAAACCTAAAAGCCAACTAGTCTTTTTTGAGATTCCTAGAGATTTCATCGCAATATAATTTCTCTTGTCTTGGCTATCTAGATTTGTAAAAAGTAATTTGCTAGTAATACCAGCGTTGTGGAGACCTAATGTTAAAGCTGCTAAAGATAAAGAAGGATTATTAAAAGTTAATAGAGTTAGAAGTATCACAGGTGTAGGTATTAAACGTAATAAAAATGCAAAAATTTTTATAAAAATTTTAGAAGTATTGTTGTTAAAAATTCCTATTACTAATGGAGGTAAACTAATTGCGATTCCTGTTGATAAAAAACTTAAAATTATTGTTTCTAATATAAGTTTTAAGAAATCAAATAATCCTAAATCTGAACTTGATTTAAATAGAGAACTAATGGAATTAAAATTTTCAAAATTATAATTAAAAATAAAATAAAGAAAATATGAAAAAGAAAATAAAATTGTTATAAAAAAAACTGCAATAAAAAAAATAGATAGTATTTTATTTGTAGTAATAAATTTTATTTTTTTAATTATTAATCCAGAAAGAATTATTAAAATTGCTAAGGACCATAAATAAGTCCATAACTCTCTAAAATTCAAAGTTTGGAAAGATAAAAAAATACTGGTACCTATTCCTCCAATCCCAAAAATTCCTAAAATCACAGTACTTCTTATTGAACACTCTAATCGATATAAACCAAAGTTTTTAAATGTATTTATTATTGGATTCCATATTAAAGTTAGTAAAGAAGAGAATTTAGGTGCATTTATTTGATTTATAGATTCAAAACTTTTGTAGTCAATAGTTTCTAATTGTTCAGCAAAAACTTTTGAATTTACAGCAATATAAGGTATACATATAGCTATTATTGCTATCGAAAAATTTATTCCATATATTTGCATTAATAGTATTCCCCAAACCACTTCGTGTATAGATCTAATTATTATTAGAAAAAACCTTATTATGCGATAGAAAAAATTTGGAATATTAAAGATTTTATAAAAAATATTTGAGGAAATTATTCCAAAAATTACTCCAAAAGTAATACTTACTAACCAACTAAAAAAACCAATTAAGATAGTTTCATTTAATCGCTTAATTACGGTAATAATGATTTCATTATCTATCTTGGGATTAAATGCAGAAATTAAGAATTCTTGGAATAATTTAAATCCTCCAAAATGAATATTGTTTATTAATTGATACCCTAGAGGTATGCATACCAAAATTGGAAGAAAAGATAATGAAGTATAGTTTAATTTTAATTTGTTCAACTAATTAATATATTTTGTCTAAATGAATCTTCTTTAAGTTATTTCTTTTAATATTAAAAAAAATTTTACCATCCCTGATTCCAATAACTTTATCGAAATCGTTCAGCAAATCTAATCGATGTAATGCAACTAATGCCGTCTTTGGTGATTTTTTTGTATTATTTTTATCGACACTTTCAAGCATAAGGTTTTTAATTGTTGTTATCAATTTGGGATCTAGATTATTAAAAGGCTCATCTGCAAGTAATATATTTGATCCTTGAATTAATGATCTGGCTACAGCCACCCTTTGTTTTTGCCCGCCAGATAGGTTTCTGATTTTTTTGTCGTAAATAGAGTTATGAAGTCTACATAATTGCATATATTTATGCGCCTTCTTAAAAGAACTTATATTTAGTAAATTTTTAAAAGCGAAATAAAAATTGTTTTCCGCTAGTAGTCCACAATTAACATTTTGTTCTGCAGAGAGATCTTCTATTAATCTTAAATCTTGCCATATAGTTGTTATTTTACTTTTCTGCTTTCTATCTAATTCCTCGAAACTTTTATTGAATAATTTAACCTCACCTTGAGTTGGCTTGATAGTGCCATTAAGGACTGATATAAGTGTAGTTTTTCCTGAGCCGCTTTTACCTAAAAGTGCAATTTTATCCCCAGAATTTATTTTTAAGTTTACTTTATTTAGGATCAGATTATTTTTGTATTTATAAGATATATTTTTTAATTCTAAGACAGTATTATTCATCTAATTTTTTTTAATTTCCTCCCGATTTCCTCTATTTTTTCATATTGTTTTGCTTCTGCCTTAATAAATCTTTTTGCATTGAACATATCTAATATCTGTTTATGTGATTTTTGCTTTATATCTAAATTTAGAATTACTGATTTAAGTTCGTTTGTAAACCCTTCCCCGAATCTATTGTCAAGATCCCCTTGAGCAATCCAATGATAGTCAAAATATTCTGGGGTGATCCAGAATAATTCTGAATTACTTGTTCTTTTAGGATTATTTTTAAGAGTGTTTTCCCAAACTTGTTTATTTAAAGCTCCAGAATCAAATGCCCCACTATTAACTAAAGCTATAGTGGCATCATGACTCCCACTAAAACCAGCTTTTTTGCCTTTAAAGTGTTTAATTTCTAACCCTGCTTGATTTAAAAAATATTCTGGCATTAATCTTCCAGAAGTTGAGTTTTCAGAGCCAAAAGTAAATCTCAAATTTTTTAGTTTTTTAAGTCCTTTAATGTTTGAAATTGGTTTAAGTTCTAAATTTTTGTTTACGATAAAAACACTTTTAAATTCCTTATCGATATCTCTTTGAGCTATGACAATTGAATTAGGAGTTTGCAGTCTGGCTTGAACTCCTGATAAACCGCCAAACCAAACTAAATCTAAATCTTTAGTTCTAAATCCAGTTACTGCTGCAACATAATTAATAACAGGAATGTATTTGACCTTTACATCAAGTTGTTTGGATAATTCTTTTGAAAATAAATTAAATCTTTTGTCCAAAACATTTTGGTTTTGATCAGGTATTGCTCCAACTTTTAAAACTTTTGGATTTGAAAATACAGGTGATGAAAAAATAGAAAATAACAGAGATGAACTTACTAGGAAATTTTTTAAATTAAACATAAATTTGTTTAAATTAATAGTATTCAGAGATTGCTTTTTCAATCCTTTGTAGTCCATCATGTATTTTTACCTCTGAAGCTGCGCAAGATATTCTTATATATTGATCAGCCCCAAAAGCTTTTCCGGGTACAACAACTAATCCGTAATCTTGAAGAGCTTTATTGCAGAAATCAACAGAAGTAATTGAGGAATTAGGTAATTTTGGAAATGCGTAAAATGCTCCGTTAGGTTCTTCAATATAAATACCATTTATATTATTAAGGCCCTCATAAAGAAGTCTTCTTCTATGATCATAATGGCTATTTATCATTGAGAAAAACTCATTATTAATTTTTAAAGCCTCTAAAGCACCTTTTTGAACAAAAGAGCAAACATTACTTGTACTTTGACTTTGTAATGCTGAGGATGCTTTTATTACATCTTTGGGACCTACTAAATAACCTATCCTCCAGCCAGTCATAGCCCATCCTTTCGCAAATCCATTTATTATAAAAATCCTATCTTTTAAGTCATTTGCTAATGAAGATAAACTGTAGTGTTTAAATTCTTTTTTAAGGATTAGTTCGTAAATCTCATCAGAAAGAATATTGATATTTGGATTTTCTCTAACTAAATCGGCAATTTGTAATAATTCTTTCTTTGATATAACTCTTCCAGTAGGATTATTTGGAGAATTGATAATTATAAATTTAGTTTTTGAAGAGATTTTAGACTTCAAATCTTCTATGTTTATTTTGAATCCATCTTCTGCTGAAGAATTTGTAAAAATTGGCTTCCCACCTGCCAATCTAACCATCTGGGGATAACTTAACCAATATGGAGAAGGAATAATAACTTCGTCTCCAGTATTTAACAAGACTTGGAAAAGATTATATATTGCTTGCTTAGCCCCATTTGTGACCATTACATTTTCAAATTCATAATTTAAATCGTTTTGAATTTGAAGTTTATTTGCAATTGCTTTTCGGAGATCTAAATTCCCCGCTGCGGGCCCGTACTTTGTAAATCCATCAAATATAGCTTTACTTGTAGCCTCTATGACTTCTTTTGGGGCATCAAAATCAGGTTCTCCTGCACTTAAATTGCAAATATCTACTCCTTCTGCAGATAATTGATTTGCTTTAGCACTTATCTGCAATGTAAGAGAAGGCTCAATTGAAAGTGCCCGATCAGATAAATTAACTTGACTCATTGACTTATGACTTTTCAAATATGACTTTTAATAATGACAAATGCATAAATTAAGAATAAATAAAACTATCACACAATGGTTTAATTTAGTTCATTTTCTTAATCTATTTTATTTTCATGTTTTGAGTTCTTAAGATAAAAATATTTAAAGTTTTATTTTCGGTGAAAAGGTTAGTAATTGGGAGAGGAAGTGTATTTGCAGATTTGGTAATAATTGGTGAAGCACCTGGAGCACAAGAAGATTTAGAAGGAAAACCTTATGTAGGTAAATCTGGTAAGTTATTAAACGAATTATTAATACATGCTGGGATTGACTATCAGAAGGATGTTTATTTTTGTAATGTAATTAAATGTCGTCCACCAAATAATAGAAAACCCACTAGTAGAGAAATTAATATTCATAAACCTTGGTTATTACAGCAAATAAAGCTAGTTGATCCAAAATTTATATTACTTACTGGTTCTACTGCAATGAGAGCTATTTTAGAAATTAAAGATCCTATAAGTAATTTAAGAGGTCAATGGATTCAAAAAGATGGGAGAGAAATTATGGTAATTTTTCATCCATCTTATTTGTTGAGATTTCCTTCAAAAGAAATCAATAAACCTTACCATTTAACTTTGAAAGACTTAGAGAATGTAAGTAGTAAACTATATGCCTTATAATTTAAAGAATCCTTTTTGAATATTAAGAATTTTAATGTCATTAACTCAATCAAAAGAGGTTAATAGTCTCTCCAAAAGATATTCAACTCATATTGAGAGAAGGATAACTAGAACTGTAATGGTTGGTGATGTAGCTATTGGAAGTGATTATCCAGTAAGAGTTCAATCGATGATAAATGAAGATACGATGGATGTCGAAAATGCCTACTTAGCAATCAAAAGACTTCATGATGTAGGTTGTGAAATAGTGAGATTAACGGTCCCTTCCTTAGCGCACGCAAAAGCAGTAGGAGATATTAAAGCAAAATTATTAGAAAATAATATAAATACCCCTTTGGTAGCTGATGTTCACCATAATGGTATGAAAATTGCAATGGAGGTTGCAAAACATGTTGATAAAGTAAGAATTAATCCTGGATTGTTTGTTTTTGAAAAATCAGACCCTACAAGAACTGAATATACAGATGAGGAATTTGAAACTATTAAACAAACAATACTTAAAAGATTTACCCCTTTAGTTGAAGTTTTAAAGGCTGAAAACAAAGCTCTAAGAATTGGAGTTAATCATGGATCTCTATCTGAGAGGATGCTTTTTACTTATGGAGATACTCCATTAGGAATGACAGAATCTGCGATGGAGTTCGTCAAAATTTGTGATGAGCTTGATTTTCATAACATAATTATTTCTATGAAAGCTTCAAGGGCACCTGTCATGATGGCAGCTTACAGAATGATTGCAGATAGACTTGACTCAGAAGGGTATAACTATCCCTTGCATTTAGGAGTGACTGAAGCTGGAGATGGTGATTATGGAAGGATTAAAAGTACTGCTGGGATTGGAACTCTTTTAGCAGAGGGATTAGGAGATACCATTAGGGTTTCTTTAACAGAAGCCCCAGAAAAGGAAATACCAGTGTGCTATTCAATTTTGCAATCTTTAGGATTAAGAAAAACAATGGTTGAATACATAAGTTGTCCTAGTTGTGGGAGAACACTTTTCAATTTAGAAGAAGTTGTAGATAAAGTTAGGAACGCTACTTCACATTTGACGGGGCTAGACATAGCAATTATGGGATGTATCGTTAATGGGCCAGGAGAAATGGCAGACGCTGATTATGGTTATGTTGGTAAAGGTAAAGGAACTATTGCCTTATATAGAAGGAAAGAAGAGATAAAAAGAGTACCCGAAGATGAGGGGGTTAATGCCTTAATCCAACTTATTAAGGATGATGGGAAGTGGATTGATCCTTAAGTATTTGTCAAAGTTTTGAAATTATAAATAAATTCTTTTTATAATATAAAAAAATGAATTTTTTGAAAATAAGAAAATTGCTTAAAAAAAAATTTATAATTCTCTTTGCGACAACCTTTTCTGGGTTATTTTTAAATAATTTTGCAGAAGCAACAGTTTTAAATAATAGTTATAAAGAAGTAATTGATCATGTTTGGCAAATTGTATATAGGGACTTTCTTGATTCAAGCGGAAAATTTCAAAAGTCTAATTGGATCAATCTAAGAAAAGAAGTTTTATCAAAAACATATTTAGATAGTAGTGAAGCATATGATGCGATTAGAGATATGCTTTCTAACTTGGATGACTCTTACACAAGATTTTTAGAACCTAAGGAACTTAATCAAATGAGAATCGATACTTCTGGTGAATTAACTGGAGTTGGTATCCAAATAGTTAAAGATGAAGAATCTGATGATTTAATAATTATTTCTCCTATAGAGGGTACACCTGCATTTGATGCTGGAATTAAAGCTAAAGATAAAATATTATCTATAGATGATATTTCTACTGAAGGTATGAATATAGAGGAGGCTGTGAAATTAATAAGAGGACAAAAAGGCACTAAAGTTAAGCTTGAAATTCTTAGAGGTTCTAGATCCTTTTTTAAGATTTTATCTAGAGAAAAGATTGAGATAAAATCTGTATCTAGTAAAGTCAATCAAACCAAAAACGGCCTATTAATTGGCTATGTAAGAATTAAACAATTTAATGCAAATGCATCAAAAGAGACGAGAGATGCTATTAAGGATCTAGAAACAAAAAAAGTTTCAGGATATGTTCTTGACTTGAGAAGTAATCCTGGAGGTTTATTAGAATCAAGCATTGATATCTCAAGGCACTTCATTAACGAAGGCGTAATAGTAAGTACAGTAAGTAAAGATGGTTTAAAAGAAACAAAAAGAGGTAACGGTCAAGCTCTTACAAAAAAACCCTTAATTGTCTTAGTTAATGAGGGTTCTGCTAGTGCTAGTGAAATAGTTTCTGGTGCAATAAAAGATAACAAAAGAGGAAAATTAGTTGGCAAGAAAACGTTTGGTAAAGGTTTAGTTCAATCTATGAGAACATTAGTTGATGGTTCAGGGTTAACTGTTACAGTCGCTAAGTATTTAACTCCTAATGGCACTGACATAAACAAATTTGGAATTATTCCCGATATAGAAGTAAAAATGAATATCAACCCTATTCTCCAAAGAGAGATTGGAACTAGAAAAGATAAACAATATAGAGCTGGTGAAAAAGAGCTAATAAATATAATTAATAGAAAGAAAAAGATAAGTGAATTTAAACCTAATACTAAAAACCTTAATGCATTCCTAAAAATCAATAATAAAGGTCAGGTATTTGCTTTTAATTAATTACTCATATCCAGCATTCTCTTTATTGGTACGTAGGCTTTTCTTATTATTTCTGGGTCAAGTTCGATAGACGGGGAATTATTTTTCAAACAATCAAGAATTTTTTCTAAAGTATTTAATTTCATATATGGACACTCGTTACATTTACAACCTTCAATATCTGGGACTTCAATAAAAATTTTGTTAGGTTCTTTCTTCTTCATTTGATGTATTATTCCAGGTTCAGTTAATACCATGTAAGTTTTAGATGGATCTTTACTGACGAAATCAAGTAGTTTACTCGTTGATCCAATAAAGTCTGAGAGAATTAGTAAATTTTGACTACATTCAGGATGAGCAATGACTTTAGATCCTGGATTTTGATATTTTAATTTTAGAAGTGCTTCTTCACTAAATGATTCATGAACAATGCAGCTGCCAGGCCATAATTTAAGATCTCTTCCTGAATTCTTTTGCACCCATCTCCCAAGGTTCTGATCTGGAGCAAAAATTATTTTTTTATCTTCAGGTATTTTTTTTACTAATGAGACTGCATTACTGCTTGTACATATCAGATCACTTTGCGCTTTTACTTCTGCAGTACAATTTATATAACTTACGACATAGTGATCTGGATTTTCTTCCCTAAATTTTTGAAATTTATCTGAGGGACAATCGTCTGCTAATGAGCATCCTGCTTCAATATCAGGTAAAAGGACTGTTTTATTAGGGCTAAGTATTTTTGCGGTTTCGGCCATAAAGTGAACTCCGCAAAAAATTATTATATCTGCATCATTATTGGCAGCTTTCCTAGATAGATCTAATGAATCTCCAATGAAATCTGCAATTTCCTGAATCTCTGGAGCTTGATAATAGTGCGCAAGAATAATGGCATTCGCCTTTTTGCAAAGCTCCTTTATTTCAGAAATCAAATCCTCTTCGTTTTGAACTGATTTCTGTTTTGCAGTAGAAGTTATACTGGTCAGGATTTAGAATATCTCTAAATAGATTATATGCCTTTAAACAGAAAAAATTCTGACAAATTTAAAAATTGCTATTGTTGGTGACTGTCATGGTCAATGGTCTGAATTAGACTTGAGAGTTTTATCGATTATTAAACCAAATATTGTTTTATTTGTTGGTGATATTTCTGATGGGAGTGTCAAAATAATTAAAAAAATAAATGAGATCAAAATTCCTACTTTTGTAATTTTAGGAAATCATGATAGAGGGAAGGATTCTACAGGCGAAACTCTCTCCAAGCAGATACGTGTTCTTGGTGGAAAATATTGTGCATGGGATTTGAAAGTTTTTAATAATCAAATAAATTTATTGTCTGCGAGACCATGTAGTTCTGGAGGAGGTTATTATCTTTCAAAAGAAGTAAAAGGCGTTTATGGACCGGTAACCGAACAAGATTCAATAAATAAAATTATCAAATGTTCGGAAAATACTGTTGAAGATATACCTTTAATAATTATGTCGCATGCTGGCCCTTCGGGTTTAGGCTCGGAACCTAAAAGCATTTGTGGGAAAGACTGGAAATTACCCTCTTTAGATTGGGGAGACAGAGATTTATCTGTGGCTATTTCTCAAATACAAAAAAGAAGAAAAATTGATCTTGTAATTTTTGGTCATATGCACAATAGGCTTAAAAGAAATCTTGGTTTAAGAGAGATGTTTAAAATTGATAGCAAAGGAACAATTTATTTCAACACGGCTGTAGTTCCAAGATATAAAAATGATGATGATGGGAAATTACTAATTAACTTTTCATGGATTGAGTTTGAAAAAAATCAATTAATACATGTTTCGCATCGATGGTATTCAGAGTCTGGTGAGATTTGTGAAGAAAATAAATTTCTTTAGAATAAGATATTTTTGACCATATTTTAAGTATTATTCGGCTTTTCATATCTTGAAAATAATGTTTGAGACAAGATATAACCCGCAATTCCTGCGGCTGTAAAAGCTAAACTATTTTTAAATAAAGGTAATAAATCATTTGTTCTGGATATGATCGGTGCCAAACCAAAAATTCCAAATAACATTCCCCATAAAGGGGAAAGAAGAGCCAAAAAACCAATCGATATGACTTGACCTTCTTTTCTTGGGGCAGAAGCAAAACCTGCCACTAAACCTCCAAGAATAGATGTACATAAAGTCCATATATATTGTTCTTTGGGTAGGCCAGGGACAACTTGACACCCTCCTCTCTCAAGGCAAATCTTTACTGAATTAATTGCATCTAGTACTGCGCCATCCTCACCGTGATCTTTTACATAATATTGATTGCCAAATCTTGTTTGAAGTTCAACCCAAAATAACCTTGGCATAAAATTAAAATAAGCCTCTCCGACATTAAAGTTCAATAAATTTCCTCCTCTAGGATCTGCGACTATCAATAAACTTGTCTCATCTAAATCCCAATAGTCCTTTATTGCACTGCCAGGGGAGCTCTCAAACTGAGATAAATATTTAATTTTCCACCCACTTTCAATTTCAAGATTATTGAGCTTGTTTTCTAAAGATTTTTTCTGATTAGGGCTTAATGTTTTAGCTAAATCAATTACTGGTGTTTTTTCTTCTGGCAAGAGATTGGGATTATTTATAGCGAAAACGGGTTTATGTGAAATTAAAACTAATATAGATAGAAATATTCCCAATAAATAGTTAATCTTTGAAGGCATAAATAAGTTTTGTTTCTTTATATTTTCGCCGATGAATAGCTTACCCGCGAATAATCCAGATTGGTTAGTAAAAAAAATAATAAAAATGGGTGGGACCATAAGTTTTTATGACTATATGAATTTTGTTTTAAATGATCCTTCTAATGGTTATTACGGTAGCGGCAAAGCTGAGTTGGGTGTTCGAGGGGATTTTGTCACATCACCATCTTTATCTGATGATTTTTCTTTTTTGGTTGGTAAACAAATAGAAGATTGGTTAAATCAGTTCAAAAGTAGTTTTTTATCTAATCACAAATTAGTTGTAATTGAATTTGGAGCTGGAGATGGAACCTTTATGAGTGGATTAATTAAATATTTTTTAGAAAGCAGCAAGAATTTTTTGGAAGGGGTTTCATTTGTAATTATTGAACCTAATGAAGGGATGGCAGAAAAACAAAAAAATAAATTGGAGGAATTTTTAAACTTAGGCATTGATATTTTATGGAAACGTTTGGAAGAATTAGAGGAAAATAATATCAATGGAATAGTTATAGCGAATGAGGTTTTGGACGCTTTGCCGGTAGAGAGAATAATCTTTTCAAAAGGAAAATTACTTCGACAAGCTGTATCTATAGACAAAAAATCTGATAAATTATTTCTTGATGAAATGCCAATTACAATTGAATTGGGAAAAAGTATCGAACTTGCTAAAAGTGAGTTGGGAATCTCTATTCCGCCTGAAGATGCTCTTGAAGGATGGACGACAGAATGGCATATAGATAATTCAAAATGGTTAAAAGCTATTTATGGAAAAATTAATAATGGTATTTTATTGATAATTGATTACGCTAAAGAAGCTAAAAAATACTACAACTCTAAGAATTCTGATGGGACGATAGTTTCATATGAAAATCAAAAAATGATTAATAATGTCCTAAATTCACCTGGGAATTGCGATTTAACATCTCATTTGTGTATAGAAACTTTAATTAATGGCGCTGAGACTCTTGGATTTAATACTGTTGGAATCGCTAAACAAGGAGAAGCTTTGTTGGCACTTGGATTAGCAGAGAGACTTTATGGAATTCAGAAGGAGTTTAAGGAGGATTTATCAAATGCTCTTTTAAGAAGAGAGGCATTACTTAGACTCGTTGATCCTGTATGTTTAGGTGATTTTAAGTGGTTTGTTTTTAATAAGTTTAAGGGTACGGAAATGAATATAAATTCAATCTGTTTGCGTTAAGAAAAGAATTTTAAAAATAATGAATCCTCTACGTCATCATATATATCTACTGCGCCAATTTCTTTCGGTAATATAAATCTCATTTTGCCATTACGAACTTTTTTATCGCCCATAAGTATTGTAAGAACATCTTCTTTGTTTATTTTGGGGATCTTGGTAGGAAGATCGTAACTCTTCAAAAGATTCTTCTGCCTTTCTAATTCTTCTTTAGACCATAACCCTTTCGAAATTGCTATTTCCCCCGCAATATTCATACCAATTGATATTGCCTCACCATGTAGAAATTTGCCGTATCCACATAAATTTTCAATAACGTGACCAAAAGAATGGCCATAATTCAATATTGCTCTAACACCATTTTCATGTTCGTCTTCAGAAACAATATGAGACTTTGTTTTTATTGAACTATTAATTATTTTAATTAGATAATCATTCTTGAGATTTATAAGTTCATTCTTGTTTTTTTCGATTTCTAAGTATTCGAAAAGTTCTTTATCTCTTATTACTCCGTATTTTATTACTTCGGCCATGCCTGCATTGAATTCTCTTTTGGGCAAACTTTTTAGAGTTTCCGGATCAATAAAAACTGCTTTTGGTTGATTGAAAGCTCCAATTAAATTCTTACCTTTTGGATGATTCACTCCTGTTTTTCCTCCTACAGATGAATCAACCATTGATAATAATGTTGTTGGAATCTGAATATATTCGATACCTCTAAGCCAAGTAGCTGATGCGAAACCACTTACATCTCCAACAATTCCTCCTCCAAGGGCAATAATTATTGAATTTCTGTCTAAGCCAAATTCAAATGCAACATCATATATTTCACTTAAGGTTTTTAAGTTTTTATATGATTCTCCAGCCTTGATAAGGAACATTTTGGCCTGAAATTGATTATCTTTTAAATTATTTAAGAATTTTTCTCCATACAAATTTGATATTTCTTCATTTGAAATCACAAGTATTTTTCTATTCTTTGTTATTCCAATTCTTAAAAGTTCTTCGCTGATATTATTCAGTATCCCTGCTTCTATTGTTACCTCGTATGACTTATCACCTAATGGGACTAATATTTTTCTCTTATTCACAATTGATTACCCAGTTAAAATTTAAAAATATTTGGTATTAAATACTTTATATATTAGCAAAATCTAAGCTCTAGATACTTAAAAATTCAGTTGTTAAGAATTAGAAATGGTAATAAAATCATTCTATGAGTTTTAAAAAAAATATAAACGATATTAAGAAAAATTATTCCCTAGGAATAATTGGAGGTGGCCAACTGGCTTTGATGTTAACCGAAGCAGCAAAAAAAAGAAATTTAGAAGTATGTGTGCAAACAAAATCTTGTGATGATCCTGCTGGATTAAAAGCAGATCATGTCATAGAAGCTGATCCCTTAAAGATAAGAGGCAATAAATCATTAATTAATGAATGTGAAAAAATAATTTTTGAAAATGAATGGATAAAAATTGATAAATTAAATTTAATCGATAATAAAGATATTTTTGTTCCAAGCCTTAATGCAATTAAGCCATTAGTAGATAGGTTTTCTCAAAAAAAATTAATAGATAGAATGAATATCCCCTGTCCAAAATGGATAAGTATTGAAGATTTTAAAAATCTCTCAGATGAGGAAGTCAGTAGTTGGACCTTCCCTCTAATGGCAAAATCAAATAAAGGTGGATATGACGGTAAAGGGAACAGAAAAATAAATACAAAAGAAGATTTAGATTCTTTTTTAACAGAGAATAATTCTGATGAATGGTTAATAGAAGAATGGATAGAGTATGAAAAAGAACTTGCTCTTGTTGGTTCGAGAGACAGGACCGGTAAGATAAGATTTTTCCCAATCGTTGAGACATTCCAATTAAACCATGTCTGTGATTGGGTTCTTGCTCCTGGAATAAATGAATATGATTTGAACTTATTTGCAATAAATATTTTCTCTTCAATAGTTAATGAACTTAATTACGTTGGAGTTTTAGCTATTGAATTCTTCTATGGAGATAATGGTCTTTTAATTAATGAAATAGCTCCTAGAACACATAACTCAGCACATTTCTCTATTGAGGCTTGTACTTCAAGTCAGTTTGATCAATATGTTTGCATTTCTTCTGGGATAATGCCACCGGAAATCAAAATGAACTGTGAAGGGGCGATTATGATAAACCTATTGGGATTAAAAAAGAATTTCCCGATTTCAATGGAAACGAGAGTCAAAATGTTATCTGAAATTGAGGGTTCTAATATTCATTGTTATGGCAAATCTCGCGAAATTCTGGGAAGAAAAATGGCTCACATCACATTTTTATTAAATGGTAAAACGCATATAGAAAGATATGATGAAGCTCAAGTTTTATTAACTATGGTAAGAGACATTTGGCCATCTCCAAATGCATAAAAAAATAAGTTAAAGTTAGAATACTGGATCTTTGGTCAAGTTCTTCTTTATGTGCTCTGATCTGACTCTCTTTCGACATGAGGAGACTGTCGTGGTGCGGTAGTAAACCGATCTTGTAATCGGAAACGAAAGCCCACTTTGAATCCTCTTCTGGCATTTCCAGGTCGATGCAGCAGAGAACTGACGGGGATCCGGTGTTACCTATCAAAATGCTTGTTATAAAAGGCTTTTGGTAGGTATTTTATTTTTTAGGAATAGCTGAGCTGTTTTCACTCTCTATCAGCGTAAATTATTTGTTGCCAAAACACTTGACGATTCATTTCTAATGTATTTATATTAATAGTACATATGTATTAGCAAGAAATGACTTTAGGAGGAGCTAATGTTTGGACTAATTTTTCTTACGGTTATCGTAATGAGTCCCCAAATGGTTGGTTGCTTAGCCCAGACCGCAGCAGATTAATTTTATTCGTGAGGAATAAAAAATCCCCAAGAAATAGTATGAGAATTTTTGCTCATACATATTATGCAAATGATCTTGGTGAGCCAATTGCAATTAAATCATCCACTCAAATGTATTTGGATAATGCTTGGGATAAATGGCATGACCTTCAATTAGAAGGCTGGACTTTTGAAGAACTTGAATTACCTGAATCACTATGACTAACTTAAATCCAATCAAAAAGAAACTATCAAAAGCAGATAGAAAGATATCTATACAAGACCCATCAAAATTATTAGCAGAATTTTTTAATGGTGTTGTTATTGAACTTGATGAAGAATACAAATATGACTCATAAAGAATTGATAGATCAAGTTTCCGCAAATTTATTTAAGCAAAGTGGAAAGTTAGAAAGCAGAAGATCTTGGTTGGCAATGAGAAATTATCTCGAGCAATTAGACAGCGAACAACTTAAATCCATGCTTGAGGACCGCGGATGATTTAAAAACTTTATTTAGTTTTAATTTTTTTGTTAATTCTTAGAAAACCATAAGTTCCAAAACCAACCAAAAACATGTCCAGGTAAATATGCCAAGTAGGAAAAATCTGATGTATTAATTCCATTAACTTTTTATAGCAACCTGCCAATAAGGATAATCTAAATTTGATTTTTCTCTAATTAATTGTAATTTTCTAGAATTTATTTTTACTACTATTCCATCTGTAGGATATTTACTAAAAAGCTTCCCTTCCAGCCATTGTTTTCTAAATATTTCAACTTGGCTCGTAAAGTTGCATGAAATATCTTGAGGGATTGTGAAGCCTAGCTTAGAAAGACTCTTTTTGGACTCATATTGGTTAAGTGTTGAATTAAGTATTTGAAATGCGCAGAAGCTAAGACTTTCAGAAAATCCTTCTTTAGCTCTTAGAAATCCAGAAGAGATTCTCTGTGAGATATTTGGACTTTGGTTGGGTGCATATAATTCACCTCTAACTTGAAGAACTCCTCGTAAAGGGAGATCATTGGGAATGCCCTGGACATTAATAATTTTACTAGTAACGTCTGTCCCTTCTCTTGAAATTGCTTTCTCCAAGGTCCCATTCCTATATTGCAAAGCAATAGCACAACCATCAATTTTAGGTTCAATTAATAATCTGGTATCTACTAATAATCCTTTCAAAAATTCATCTATTGAATCCTTTACTAATGAAGGTAAAACTAGTTTATTTTTCTTTTTAAAGTAATCACAATTAGGATTTATTCTTAATAAATTCTTTTCAAGTTGGTCGAACTGCTTATCAGAGATTAAAGCATTACCATTTCTATAATTATAGTCATACCATTCAATTCGTTCTTCTAAATAAGTCTTCATTTAATAAGATGGCTTAAGTTTTTGGCTGGGCATCCAACTTGGTTTATCTATAATCCATTTTTCTCTATCTTCATATTTAACAGTCCATAAAAGAAATGAAGAAACTTGTTTTAGAGATATGCCAACCAGGTATCGTGTTTTGGGACTTATTGATATGAATCCAAATATTAATATCAATAAAATAAGTTTAAACATACCCTTAATCATCTAAAAAACTCAGCGTAATTTTGCAAACTTTTTAATTAATGCAATTCTTATAACCTTCTATCTTCGCCAGTTCTTTAATATTCAAACCTGTTTCGTCTAATAAAGTTTCTCCGATATCGTCCTTATTAAACTTAGTTAATGCTCCATTAATAGAGTACTTAATACATTGGTTTTTGTATTTTGCTTCTTTGACAATAGGAGATAAATAAAAACCAAACAAGATAATAAAAGCTCCATAGGTTACAACTTTTCTATGGTTTTTCCACCATTCATAAAATTTATTGGACACGAAAAATAAATCACTAACCTCTATTTTAAATTGATTGTCAACAATTTACTTTAGTAATTGAAGGATTGCTTAATTTATTGTTTTTTGATTAATAGATTTAATCCAAGAATAATATCTTGATTTTCTAATCCTTTGCTCTTTAGAGACTAATCTATCCGCAGATTCTAGGGGTGATTCTCCTTCCTCAACTTTTGTTGTAATAGATATACCAAAACCTTTTGCTTCAATTTTTGCGATGCCTCCCTCTAAAAAAAATAAAAAAGACCAACCTTTGTTCCATCCTAAATAGAAGGGGTTTCGATGCATTACATTTTTTTTGATATTCTCTTTAAATAATATTTTCCTTTTCAAGGAGTTACTTGTATACACTATTACCAAATAAAAAAGTTTATGGAGGATTATTTCTGGAAAGTAATTTTAGTATTTAAATAATTACTTGGAGGGATACTTGACGTCAACGAATAGTACATTTATATTAATAGTACAACTGTATTATCTTTATGAATTCAGGAGTCGCTAATGTTCGGACTTATTTTTATCGTGGCAGCCTTATTGACCCCCCAACTGGCTGGTTGTTTAACAAAAAAAGTGGTTTATTAATTTTTTTTGAGAGTTATAAGAAATCTGTATCTAATAACTTAAAGGTATATACGCATCTTTTCTATGCAAATGAATTAGGTGAACCAGCCCAAATTAAAAATTCAAGACTTCATTCTATTGAGTGTGCTTGTGAAACATGGAATGAATTAATTTTAGGAGGTTGGCAAATTGTTACTAATAAATTCCAGTAATCATGACCGAGGTAAATCCTTCAAAATGGGAATATCTAAAGCCATCTACCCTAAAACGAAAACGAACAAAGATTTGTATTACTTGCAATCACTTTCGCTACAGCACCACAGAAACTTTTGCTACTATATTGATCTGTCCAAGATACGAAAAACGCATACCACAGGGTTATCATTTACTTAAAGGTTGTGAGTATTGGCAAAAAAATAGAACGATATTTTCTCCTGAAGCATCTTAATTACTCTCTAATTAAAATTCTCTAGGTAGAGATATTTAATTATGTAAACAAAGCATTATTTTATACAACTTAAAAAATTCTTTTTAAGTATTTTTGAAACATGATTCAATTTTACTTCTCCATATTTTTATTAGTAGTGCTTACATTTTTTGCACTTTTATTAGATGCACCAGAATTGGCTTCTTTAATTCAAACATTCTAGAAAATAATAAATCAGCATTTTTACTGATTTACTTTTTTTATAAGTAAGGCTTAGGTTTAACTTGTTGAATAGGAGGGATCTAATGATTGACAGTCCACCAGAGGAGTTAGATTATAAAATTTAAATCTAGATAAAACTAATGCTAAATCTGGAATGAATCTTCTATTTTAGGTTCATTCCTTTTTAATTTCTTTCTAAAAACTATAAATATTAAATTTTTAAAGTAAAAAATCTGTTTATATTAAGATGATTTGATGGCAAAGTTACATCTTAGATAGTGGCTAACTTTACCTGAATCCAAAAGTTTTTTGTTCTTCTTTTTCTTCCCATTCATTAATAATTAGTTTTAGTAAACTTTTTACTTCTAAATTAGAAGCATCTGTATCTTTTTGAAGATTTATACAAATGTTTTTTATTTCCTCATAAGCATTATCAATTAAGATTGTTTTTTGATCTGGATTCGCCATTGAATTTCAAAAAGCCCCATTACAGTTGAATCCACTGCAGTTAATAATCCTAAAAATAATTTTTACAAAATTGTGGAATCTTTCATCAAAAAAAAATGCCCAAGTCGTAAATATTGCAAAACTAGAAACAACGAAAGCAGCATATTGAAGCCAATGTATTCCATAGCGGTCAATCCCATTTTTATCAAAATCAGTATTACTCAATTGTTTTTTTTTCTTATAATAAAAAATTTTTTTTAAAAAAAGGAGAGTTTGTTTTAAACGAGAGATTTTTTTAATTGAGTCTTAATTCTATTGATAACTTAAATTAAACCAGGTATTATCCATCCAAAAAACCCGTAGTTTATTATTAAAGCTAAAAACCCAATCATAGCTAATCTCCCGTTTGTTATTTCAGCATTTTTCCAATACTTGCCAATATAGTTTTTCATTTTTTTTGAATTCTTACTTATCAAGTAATTCGGCTCTAGAGGCTCCTGTAACCTTTTAATCGCGTATAAAGAGAATTGGATTGTAATAGCTATAATAACAATTATAAAACTAGTAAGAGCATCCATTTTTAAATTTCATATGTGATCAATTGTTAGGTCAAAGAGTAAATTTGTATTTATCAAAAATTCCTGGTACCTGCTTTATATGCAGAGGAACCCATGCCTAA
The DNA here is from genome assembly GCF_017695975.1 of Prochlorococcus marinus CUG1417. Taxonomy (NCBI): domain Bacteria; kingdom Bacillati; phylum Cyanobacteriota; class Cyanophyceae; order Synechococcales; family Prochlorococcaceae; genus Prochlorococcus; species Prochlorococcus marinus. The sequence continues at coordinate 657,542 of NZ_JAAORN010000001.1, forward strand.
ATTATTAATAAATGTAACATATTTAAAAAAAAATAGTATGAATTCTTACATTTTCTTTGGATTTCACATTTTATACTTCATAAGTGTGTCATTTATGTATCAGAAAATTCAATCATTGGTTATGATAGGATTAGAGTTAGTTTTAAAGTATTATTTCTCCAATTCAATAAAGTATTGAAAATTTTTTTAATAGGAATATATTGTTAATGTTACTTAGAGTAATTTAAATAACTAGAAATGATTATTTCTGCTTGATTTCGGGAAGGTAGAATCTATTGCCTAATGTATAACCTATTGACATAAGTACGAACCCAATAAGTTGAGGTAAATGAGAATTTGCAAGAGAGATTTTTTCAATCATTTCTCAATCTATAAAATAATATAATAATAAAAAATATTTAATTCCGTAAATCGATCATTTTTTTGATTCTTTAATCTCTCCAGATTTTTTTAGTGAATTAACAAGCCTTTCATTTTCTGTTTTTAAATTTTCTAATGCAGATTTTGTAAATTGTTCTTTAGCCTCAAATCTTGCTGAACTTATAACTTTTTTATTAGGCAGTTTTTTATTCGGTTCTGGCTTCATATTAAAGTGCTTTTTAAAAATCTTATAAGTTATTTTTTTTGTATTAGGTATTATTTTTTACAGTTTTCTGGTTAATAATATTTGTTTACATAAACAAATTAATCTTTATCTTTTGGAAGCCTTAACCAACCAGTAGTCCATCCTGATTTTAGTTTTGCCCATGAGATCCTTTTAATATCTTTTTTATTTTTTGTAGGAAAAATATCAACCCATCTATTTTCATTTTTACCACCATAAGCTTTAACTTGAAAATGCCTATTACCATTAATGGTTTTTGGTGCAGTCCAACAAAGAGTGGGAGGCCATTTCATTAGAAATCTTTAAACTTTAAAAACTAAAGGTTGCTTTGCCCAGTCAAAACTAAACCATAATATGCAACCGTACCAAGAATAAGTATGATACCAAGTATTCTAATAATCATGCTTAAATATTTTTAAATTCAGGTCATATTAAAGAAGTTTTATAAATTTGAGTTGAAGATTTAATATTTTCTAATTTTTCCTTTTTTTATTTCTAACTATGGAGTGGCAAGATTCAGGATGCCATTCATTCTGAATCTTGCCAATAAAATCATAAATAAATGAATCGGGACATCCAGTTTCTTTTTGAAGTTCTGAAAGTTCTTCTTTAATGAATTCATAAACTCTCGTTATTACCCCTAAATTTTCTTCTTGGGAGGGGGCCCATTTTTTATTCTCCATTATTATTTTTTAAATTATTTTCCACAATATCGTAATAGGTTATGTCTCCATAATCAGCATCTGAACAACATAAATCTCCATATAGTTCCTCTAATAAATCGTATGCATCTGAATACTTGTCAAAACTTTGAGAGGTTAATTCGTCATCTTTTCCATCAATTCTAATTATTTTGTAGGTCATTTTTTACTTAGAAGCAAAAAGTATTTTTTTATTCTTAGATTATCTTATTAATAAAAATCTTATTTAGTAGTATTAGTTGGGTAAAGCTTCTGAATTTTGTTTTTCTGAATTTCTATTTTTTTTCGTTCATATTTTTTTGCCATTATTTTCCTAATAAATAGTTGTGGGATAAGCCAAACTAATGCAATAGCTATAGCCATGAAAGGAGGATTTCTCCACGTTAACCTGATAATCTGTTGTATAGTTTCTTGATTGAAAATTTCCATATATTAAATCTTAATGATAAAGATATCTTTGTTTTATTTTTTATTTAATCATTTAAATAATAAAACTAATCATAACCTTTAAAAATCTAATAAGGAATTTTATAAATTTTTTCTTTTTCTAGTTTGTTTATTTTATATTTGGATTTAGATTAATTTTTTATTTTTTAGTTTAGAGATGTCGACTTATCTAATAACAGGATCAAATAGAGGTATTGGATTAGAACTATGTAGGCAAATTCATAAAAGGGGAGATAATGTAATTGCTACGTGTAGGAAAGCTTCAAAAGAACTTAGAGATTTAGGAGTGAGAATTGAAGAGAATGTAGAAATTTCCTCGGATGAGTCGATAACAAATTTGTGTAAAAAACTATCTGGAGTTAATTTAGATTGCTTAATTCATAATGCAGGAATTTATGAATTTAATTCTTTCGAAAACTTAGATAAAAAAAATATTTTGCGGCAATTTGAAGTCAATGCATTGAGCCCAATATGTATGACTAAATCACTTAAACATCTTTTAAAAAGATCTTCTAAAGTTGCATTTATCACAAGTAGAATGGGATCTATTGAAGATAATACATCAGGAAGCTCTTATGGTTACAGGATGTCTAAAGTTGCCTTGTCGATGGCAGCAAAATCTCTTTCAATAGATTTATCAAGAGAAGATATTTATGTGGCTATTTTGCATCCTGGGTTAGTGAGTACAAGAATGACTGGATTTACAAGAAATGGAATTAGTCCTGAAGAATCAGCAAATGGCCTCTTAAAGCGTATTGATTCTTTAAATAAAAGTAACTCAGGTACTTTTTGGCATGCCAATGGAGAAGTTTTGCCCTGGTAAAATCTTTCCATTCGTATTGAAGAGATTTAAGATTTATGTCGTTAATTTGTTAAAAAACTTTTAAATTTTTAACGAATTTCTTTCCTTGTTTAATACTTTTAGTTATCTTTAAAAAAACATTAGTAAAGGAGGTGATTCATTGTCGTATCTACCGAAAAATGCGGTTATCATAGAGACCGTGAATTCAGTATCTTCATCACATTCATCGGTCTCTTTTTCTTTAATTAAGAAAAAAGGTTTTATTATCAATAGATTTATATAAATCAATCACATAATAATCAAAGGCTCTTCATCTCAAGTAGTTGTAGAGCTTTTTTTTTGAATTTAAATAGTCTTTCAAAATGTACTTTATCTTTTTTGGCCAAAGTAAATTAAGGCTAAAAAAGATAAAGTGCTTACTAAAGCGATTAAGTACCACCCAGTTGAGGAGTTGCTAGTTACTTCTGTCATTTATTTTGATTTATCGGAGGAATTGATTATTTGAGTGAAAATCACAATTGAAATCATTAAAAAAAATAAAAGGATATAAGTTACGTTCATTTATAGAAAAATGCTAATTATCAAAAAGATGATTCCTAGAACTACCGTAACAATTGCTCCATCTACCAATAAGTCTTTCCATGTATAACTTTTAAGCATCCTTGTTTTATCTTCTTCACTCATAAGGTTTTTTAACCACGTCCAATCTAAAAGCTGTGTCATTGCAACACCAAAAATTAAGTGACCAAACAAAATACCAATTAGATCAATTCTAGAAATTTGTCTAGTGAGATTTGTAATAATAAAAAAGTCCACTAGCTTTTTTCTTTATTAGATAAAGCTCCACCTTCTTCTTTGTATTTTTTCCAAGCTTCACTTAATTTTGCTTTAGAGAAGTTTTGTTTCCCCTCAGAGAATTTATCTTTGAGATTATTAAAACTTTTTGTTAGTTCTTTTTTTGTTGGTTCATCAAGAAAGTTTGATGTTAATTTCCATAAGTACCAGCTACTTGCTAGAAGAAGAATTAATCCCAGTAATTGCATATTGGTTTTTTTTCTATGCTACAACTTTTTAAATGGTTTCGATAAATTACTTATTTAATAACCGCAGAGTTTTTTTGACCTAAATAAAAATTAAAACTTTAACCAGTGGAAAAATATTCTATCCAGCAGCCATATAGTTAAACCCCCTTCCAGGAAAGCCAACCAGTACATCCCATAATCAGAAAACCCCATTTGTTCTTTTACTGTTTTAATTAATTTTTTGTGAGCTTGAATGAGATCTTTCATGAACAATCAAATTTTTTAAACCTGCTTATTTTCTTTAATTAGAAAACCTTTCCCATAGCAAGATAGACAAGTTTTAGTCTCATCTAATGAAATTCTTAGAAAACCTGCTCCATTACATCTAAAGCAATTTAATTTAGAAGTTGAGTAAAGTTTTGACTTGATTTTAGCAGCTCGGTTTAAGTAAGAAACAGTTTCTTTACGACCGTTTGCTTGAGCAGCTTTATTCAAAAGCTTTTTATAATTGGCTTTTAGTTCTTGGGCATTCATCTTTTGATAGAAACAATGATTCTGAGACAGGGAAAATAAATTGTTTATAAAAATAAAAAACTAGAAATTTTCCGTTTATATTTATGATCTAATCTCTTACTGAGATTTAAATAATATAACTAGGATTTGATTTATATGTTTTGTATCTGCAGTATTAACTTGTATATTTAATAGAAATTTTATATTTGGCAAATTAAGAATATTTTGAGTAATCATTATTGCTCCCTAGAAAGGAATTTTTGAAAATTTTGTTGTTTAAAAATATTTTTTTGCTCAAATAAATCATCCAGCCTTTTTGAGGTTTTTTACTAAAAAATCATTTTCATTAGTAAGAACTTGGAGCTTAGATTTTTCTAACTCTTTTCTGATTTCGGGATTCAAATCCTTTTTTGTCTCATTTTGATTCATAAGATTTGTTCTTAAAATTATTTAAAAGACCGTTGAGATCATAGTGATCTAAAAAAAAATTTGTGGATAGTTTTTTACTAAAAGAGGATAATATTTTATTTTGCACATAGAAATTCAAATTTAATCAACATATTGTGGAAAACCCTGTTGAAAAACGCTTAAAAAGTGGATAACTCTTCGGGAGCATGATCAAAACAAGCTTTTCTGGAAAAATTTTAAGTATTAATACTTCATCAAAAAAAAATAAAATATAGTTTAAAAAGTAACATAATCTCTTGTTATAACTGTGGGATCATTACTTTTTGAAAAAGATAAATTTTCTATATCAGAAGCTCATGTTGATAAAAAATTTAAAAAGTTTTTTCTTCATGATGTATCAAATTGAAAATTAAAGTGAAGAAAAATCAATCAAAACTTGAAATTTTTAATTTTTGTCATAGATGAGTATAAATTGTTTAATTCGGTTTCCTCTATGCAAATATTTCTCAAACCTAAAATTAATCCGATAAATTAGATTAAGCTAAAAATTCTAAATGTCAGAAGAAAAAAAGGATTCAAAAAAGTGTTCTGGAAAGAAAAACATCATGTTTGCTTATGGTTTTATACAACTGGGTTCTAGTTTCGTAACTGCAATAGCTTTAGCTGCAATTGCTTTTGGATTCTGTTCAGTAAAAAAAGAGTCTAAACTTTTCAATAAATGTGTCGCAGAAATTATTGAAGATGGTGGCACCAATTCTGAGGCGGTAAGGTATTGCAATGGGGGCAATTAAAAACCCTCTCAGATTAGTTAAATGGATTCAACCTGTGATTTGATTATTGATTCCATAAAAGAGGAGCCAATTGGAGAAACTGATCATTTTATTTGGTTCATAACAGATATTGGGATTGTTGCCCTATTTAAAAGAGAGGAAAACTTTGAAACTTATAGTTCGAATGTCGAAATTGAGGCAAATAAAATTGCTTTAGATATAACTAAAGAAGAGAAAGAGTACTTTAAAATAAAAGAGAAACAGCTTTTCTTGTTTTATTCATAATCTAGGATTTAGTTCTTGATTTAGTAAGATGGCTCAAGGTTAAAGGCCGGTCCCATAATATTGTTTTCGCTAATTAATTCGTATGTAAGCTCTTTATTTAGAGCATTTATATAAGATGTATAAAGTTTTCCCCAAACAAATTCAAATTCATCTTTGCTTAAATTCTTGAAAAGAATTTCTCCTTTGAAGTAAATGTGATAAGAATCATTCATCATGGAAAATTAATCTTATTCTTTTTAACGCAGTGAAATATGTATGTAGTATTAGGTGCTACTAAAAGGAAATTTATATTTGGAAATCAAATACTTTTAAACTATCCGTGTATTCATTTTTTGTTTTTTGAATAATCCAACTGTCTCATCAAGATCCATACACGGCTGAATACTTATATCCATTAACCTTCTCCAGGGATGCCATTGTTTCCAAATTGTCTCAAGAGAATCTGCACTTACTACAGAATGTCCAATCCCATTTTGAACCATAAAAATCCAAGAATGAACCTCATAGTTTTCAGGCCTGTTTTGGGGCCCACCTGATTCGTACCAATTAATTAGCATTTCTGCGCCTTCTTCTTGATCCTCGCCATCTGTAAATTCGTAGGAAATTAAATACCTTTGCATATAGATTATTTTTAAAATCTTTAAACTATTTTAACTCTAGATTTAGATATTGCCTCCTAATTTAATTAATGCTATCAAGTTTATATAAGTGATTATTTTAAATGTCTGAAAGATTTGGGAAAATCAAAAAGAATATTTTGATTAATTTATTATTAATAAATAGGACAATCTTGAAGTATTTTCAAAACCATGATCTTTTCGTATAGCTTCAGTTAACAGATAAAATTTGATACTTTTTAAAATACCTTAAATTAGTTACCATATTTGTACTGTATAGATACCAATGATAAATAAAAAGGATCAAAGCGATCCAATTGATAATTTAGAGTATGAAAAAGTTCTAGAAGAAGAAATAATTAATTCGTACGAAAGTAAATTTCAGAAAGATACTGAAGAAGATATTAAAAAGATTAAATTCTACAGACTTAAAAGAACTCCATTAGAAATATTAAATAGGTCATTTTTCTTTTTCTTTATTGGAAGTTTTCTTTTCTCTTTGTTTTTAGCTTATTCAGAGAGTAAGTTATGGTTCATACTTTATGTAATAAGTGCATTGTCTTGTGTTTTCTATACTCCTAATAGAAAGGCACTAAAAGAATTAATAGCAGCTTGGCCAAATATAGAGGATCTTATCAAAGGGAGGAGTATGTGGAGAAAAGGCAAGAAATAGATTATGAAACCTTTAAGTGCATTTAAAAAATGGTTATTAAATATCCTTGTGCCATATATCGAAGGCACCAACAAGAAAAAAGAGGATAAAAAATGAGCCTTATACAGCTTGGAATTATTGTTGAAATATTTTTGTTTGTAGTAGTTTTTATATGGGTTAGGAAACTAACTAGTAAAAAAGGTAGACAACCATCTCTATCAAAAAAAACAATTAAAAATCTCAAATTTTAGAATTTTGATCACAAAATAAGGAATCTTTATAAAGAGATCAAATTTATGGGAGAATTCTTTACTTTTTCCCTCTCACTTTGTGTATGAAATCGGTTAGAACATCTATATCGTTTTTAAAAATATGGTTTCCTCCATTCAAGGTCTTGCTCCAATAACTAATCCATTAAATAGTGTCTTAATAGAAAAGAAACTAATAAATGTTGATCAAAAGTTCATTCAACTTGTTTCTCTGGCAGAAGGGTTACCTAGGACAGAAGTTATTGAAAGTGGAAGGAATTATTGGAGAGGTATTTGTAGAAGCTTGATTTTTAGATTCCCTGATGATCTTGAAATTTTAAAGCTTGATGTAAGAAGTTATGTAGATAGATCTAAAGGAATCATTCAAATAAGATCTGCCGCAAGATTAGGTCAATCAGATTTAGGCGTTAATCTAAGAAGAGTGGAATACTTGTTTAATCAATTAGATAAATTTTAATTAATCTGTTTTTTATAAATTTAAGGTTCTTTTTACTAAATAGGTGTGCTTTAATTCATAAGAATATTTGAATTGCCATGGTAAAGATAATCTTAGTTGGAATTATTGTCGCACTTGTATATTCTCAACCTGACCTTCGTCTTACTGTCGCTGATTGGTTAAAAGCAGCTTCTGATTTTCTTATTGAATCAGTGCAAGTAAAACCTTGAATTAATTTTTAATGAATTATTAAATAATACTTGAGACAGTAATCATTTGTTTAACGCATAGAGCTACGAAAATAAATATTATTATCCTGCTTAATATGTATTTCACTTAAACAAATAAATAGTTTTAGGAACATAATAGAAAATTTTTTTGAAATTTTTGAATAGTTAACGATAATAAGGGATATGAAGCTTAGATTATTTGAGTTCTATTTTATTAAAGACTATTTAAGACCTTGGTTTGGTCTTATTTATTCTTTATTCTTTCTGTTCTTTTTAGGTGCAATTGGCTATCGAATAACAGAAGGATGGGAATGGAGTGATTGCCTATGGATGGTTCTGATCACAATAACCACTATTGGTTTTGGAGAAGTTCAACCTTTAAGCTCTGAAGGCAGGATCGTAACTGTTTTAGTAATCGTTGGCGGATTGATCTTTATTCAATTTACCTTTCAAAAAGCTGTAAGATTATTCGAATCCGGCTATTTTCAAAGAGTAAACGAATTACGTTTTAAAAGACTTCTTAGAAAAATGGAAAATCATGTAATTTTGTGCGGATATGGGAGGGTAGGTCAGGAAATATCTAACCAAATAAAAACGCAAAATATTCCAATTATCGTTGTTGAGAGTGACGAAGATAGAAAAAAGATTGCTGAAGAAAATGGGTTAGAAGTTCTTTGTGCTGATGCAACTCTTGATGAGACGTTAAAACTGGCAGGATTAGAAAAATGCAAAAGTTTGGTTGTTACTTTGCCCAATGATGCTGCTAATTTATATGTGGTTTTAAGCGCTAAAGGGATAAGAAGTTCTATAAGAGTAATTGCAAGAGCTGGAACTGAAGAAGCCGCAAGTAAGTTGAGATTAGCCGGGGCAAGTATAGTTGTAAGCCCTTATATAGCTGCAGGTAGAGCAATGGCCTCAATGGCTTTAAGACCAATAGCCATTGATTTTCTAGATCTTTTAGCAGGAAGTGAATGTGAAATTGAAGAATTTGAATTAAGTAATGATATTAGTCTTTTTGAAACTGCGGAGAAAAGATCACTTTCTGAACTTGGAATAGGGAAAAAGAGCGGTGCAAAAATATTAGCCATTAAAGAAAATGAAAAGTTGTTCACTAATCCTGGAGGTAATTTCATACTTCAACCAGGTCAGGTATTAATAGCCTTTGGTAGTAAAGAACAGCTAAATATTTTGAATGGTCTGTTAGGTAATCTTGTTGTAGCAGTAGAGCTATTAAAGTAGATTGATCGAGATTCAGAATTAATTGCTAAATTGATTGTGGGTGGAATAAATCAAATGAAAATATTTAAATTTCTATTTGTAATTCCTTTAATAACTTTAATAATTATTTTTCATACCTCTCTGCAAAATAGATATCTAATGGCTTCTGATATTAGAGATGGAGAAACAATTTTTAGAAATGTTTGTGCAGGCTGCCATGTAAGAGGTGGATTAGTCGTTCTCAAAGGATCTAAATCATTAAAACTTTCCGACCTTGAAAAAAGAGGAATAGCAGATGTAAATTCAATAACAATAATTGCTAATGATGGGATTGGTTTTATGAAAGGTTATAAAAATAAATTGAAGGATGGAGAGGATAAGGTTCTTGCACAATGGATTATTCAAAATGCAGAAAAGGGTTGGGAGTAAATGAAAAGCTTATTTTTTGCATCTTTTTTATTTTTATTAGCTGAATATTCTTTTGCTGAGGAATTAACTAATTACACAATTACATCTGATTCTCAAATAAATACTTTAGAAGGTGATTTAGAGGCTAAGGGGAATGTAGTTATTAAGAGTAATAGTGGTAATTTTGAGGCTTATTCTGACAAGCTTTCTTTTGACAAGGATGATAAATCTTTAAAACTTATTGGGAATGTTTATGTTAAAAATATAGAGTCTGAGGGAATTGCAATTGAAGAAACATCTGGAGATGAGCTGACCATATTTACTGATAAAGGACTTTTTGAATTCAAATCTCAAAATAAAAACAGAGTAACAACAAAAATTAAATTCTAAATAAGAAGTTGATATTTAATTGAAATTTGAATTACTAGCTGAGCTCTTAATGCCGATATATACATAATAATTTTATATATCAAAATAATTTGATTTGTATATCTTTAAATTTTTTATTACCTCATGATTGTAATTTATATTTAACAGACTCATTTCTGATTACAAAGTGAGCATTTTAAAAAAAATCCTTATTTTTTCTTCTACTATCTCATTAGTTCTCTCTCAAGGAGCGATTGCTTCAAAAAGATTGAGCGGAGCAGGTGCTACATTTCCCTCCAAAATTTATACTAGGTGGTTTTTTGACTTAGCTAAATCTGGAGGTCCTAGAGTTAATTATCAAGCAGTAGGTTCTGGATCTGGAAGAAAAGCTTTCATAGACGAAACTGTAAATTTTGGTGCTTCTGATGATCCTATGAAAGAAGCTGATATAAAAAAAGTTACTAGAGGACTTGTGCAAATACCGATGGTAGGTGGAACAATTGCGTTTGGATATAACTATGATTGCGACCTGAAACTAACACAAGAGCAAGCAGTACGAGTTGCAATGGGTATGGTTAAAAACTGGAAAGAATTAGGCTGTAAATCAGGAAAGTTAACTTGGACACATCGTTCCGACGGTTCAGGCACGACTAAAGCTTTTACAAATTCTATGGAGGCTTTCTCTAAAACTTGGAATTTAGGTACTGGTAAATCAGTTAAGTGGCCAGCAGGCGTTGGAGCAAAAGGTAATTCTGGTGTTGCAGGTGTAATTCAAAACACTCCAGGTGCAATTGGGTATGTAAATCAGTCATATATTAAAGGTAATGTTAAGGCTGCTGCACTTCAAAATCTTTCAGGGGAGTTTCTAAAACCATCTGCAGAAGCAGGAGCTAAGGCTCTTAATGGTATTACGTTAGATGAAAATCTTGCGGGTAAAAATCCTAATCCAACAGCAAAAGGAGCGTACCCTATAGCTTCATTGACATGGATACTTGCTTACGAAAAAGGTAATGGTAGAAATACTAAAGCAATCAAACAAGCCTTTAATACATTGTTAAGTGATGAGTATCAAGATAAGGCTTCATCCCTTGGATTTATCCCCTTAAAAGGGAATATCCTTTTGAAATCAAGAGCTGCCGTTGAAAAAATAGGTAGTTAAATTTTTTAATAGATGTTAAATTATCATGACTTTCATATACCTTTAAGTCCTCTTAAAGTCTTTTACAGCATTTAGTAGTAGATTTATAGAGATATTCTTTTTTTAATGGAAGAGAAATTAACTCTTTTCAAGAATCGTAAAAGATTCGGTATCGAAAAAAATATAGATATTATCTTCAAGAATACTGCCCTAGTCTTGTCTAGTTTCGTAGCAATAATACTTTTAGGAATTATTTTAGTAGTTTTTTTCCAGTCATTTGAATCCTTTTCAAGGTATGGATTGAAGTTTTTAGTAACCTCTGAATGGAATCCTGTAAAAGATGAATACGGAGCTTTTACTGCAATATATGGAACATTAGTAACTTCATTCCTTTCGTTATTAATAACTATTCCTTTGGGTGTTGGAACTGCAATATTTATTACCGAGGACTTCGTCCCGAAAGTTTTTAGAGAAATAATAGGTTCATTTGTCGAATTATTAGCAGCTATTCCATCAGTTGTCTTAGGACTCTGGGCAATATTTGTTATGGAACCTTTTTTCAGAGCCTTTTTTGTCTTTTTACATAATTTCTTTGGTTGGATACCTTTATTCAGTACAGAACCTACAGGTAGGAATTCTTTGTTAGCAATATTGATTTTAGTAGTAATGCTTTTGCCAATAGTGACATCTATAGCTAGAGATTCTCTTAATCAGGTTCCTAAAAAGTTAAGAAATGCAGCATATGGAATTGGAGCTAGTAGATGGAAAACAATATTCTCAGTAATCTTGCCGGCAGCTTTATCAGGAATTATGGCAGGTGTTTTATTGGCTTTAGGCAGGGCAATGGGAGAAACAATGGCTGTAACAATGATTATTGGTAATTCCAATGCATTTAGTTGGTCTCTATTGTCTCCTGGATATACCATTTCCTCCATGCTTGCAAACCAGTTTGGTGAGGCCGACGGAAGTCAGGTTTCATCACTTTTTTATGCGGCTTTTGTACTGATGATCCTATCTTTAGTAGTCAATATCTTTGCGCAATGGCTAGTTAAGAAATTTAGTCTCAAATATTAGATAATTATGAATTCACTTTTTTACCAGAAAAGATTATCAAGAAATATAGGAGATAAATTTTTTACTTCTTTATCAGTAATTTGTGCATTGATAGCAATACTCCCGTTGATTTTTCTGGTGACTTACATTCTCATCAAAGGTGGATCTCAAATTACACCAGAATTATTTACCTTAGAACCAAATCCTCCTGGAGATGATTTAGATGCAGGTGGTATTAATCCTGCATTAATAGGGACATTGATAATAACTACCATTGCTTCAATTATAGCGATACCAGTGGGTGTTGGCGGTGGAATATATCTGGCGGAATATTCTAAAGGCGGTGCTTTTTCAAGGTTTATTAGATTTGGGGTAAATGTTTTAGCTGGAGTCCCCTCAATAATTGCCGGTGTATTTATTTATGCCTTAATTGTTTCTACAAAGATTTTGTTTGGGAGTATGTACAGTGGTATGGCTGGAGGGATGGCGCTTTCAATATTAATGTTGCCTACTGTGATAAAGACGACTGATGAAGGTTTAAAGCTGGTTCCTAATGAGTTGAGATATGCTTCTCTTGGAGTTGGAGCAAGTATGTATACAACTATATTGAAAGTTACTTTGCCCTCTGCATTTAGATCTATTGCTACTGGCGTTGTGCTTGGAATCGCAAGAGCAGCAGGCGAAACAGCACCTTTGATATTTACGGCTTTATTCTCTTACTATTACATAACAGGCTTTGGAGACTTGTTTTATGAAATGGGTTCTTTAGCAGTTCTTATTTATAATTTTGCACTTGAACCTTACGATGCACAGAATAAATTAGCCTGGGCTGCTTCCTTTATTCTTGTTTTGTCGATACTATCAGTAAATATATTTTCAAGGATATTGGCCGCTTTTACTGAGAAAACTAAGAGAGTATAAATGATTAAAACTAATAAAAAAACTCCAAAGAATATTATTTTATCTCTTGAGAATGTTTCTATTAGCTATGGAAGTTTTGAAGCAGTAAGAAATGTTTTTTGTAACTTTAAAAAAGGAAATATAACTTCTCTTATTGGCCCTTCAGGTTGCGGTAAATCTACTGTTCTTAGATCTTTAAATAGGATGAACGATTTAATTCCTAATTGCTCACTAAAGGGAACCGTCCTTTTTGACGGAACTAATATTTACGATAAAAGAGTAGATCCAGTTGAAGTGAGAAGAAGAATTGGAATGGTTTTTCAACAGCCTAATCCTTTTCCTAAATCTATCTACGAAAATATCGCATTTGGAGCAAGAATTAATGGCTTTACAGGAGATATGGATGAATTAGTTGAAAGTTCTCTAAGAAAGGCAGCATTATGGGACGAATGTAAGGATAAATTAAATGATAGTGGCTACTCTTTATCTGGTGGACAACAACAAAGATTATGTATCGCCAGAACCATTGCTATTGAGCCTGAAATAATTCTCATGGATGAGCCATGCTCGGCTTTAGACCCAATCTCTACCTTGAAAATAGAAGAGACAATGCATGAACTTAAAAAGAATTACACAATAATAATTGTTACTCATAATATGCAACAGGCTTTGAGAGTCAGTGATATGACTGCATTTTTTAATGCTATTGAATATGAAGATGGTGATGGAGGGAAGGTTGGTTACCTTGCAGAATTTAATTCGACAAAGAAAATTTTTAACTCTCCAAAAGAAAAAACCACTCAGGAATATATATCAGGTAAATTTGGCTGATGTTAAATTTTTACTTTTAAAAGAATAATTTTTACTTTTAAGAAGGTTTAGGGGTGGACAAACAGTATAAATACCTATATAGTTATTTCGAATTGATGCACTAGCTTTGAAAAATTATCCTTTTCTACCTTTCTTGATTTTTGCAGGGGCTGTCATAACCACTGCAACAATAGGATTGCCTGTATTTACTTCATAATTTAAAAGTATTTCTATTTCAGGTAATCTTATGGTTTCAAAAATAAATAAAGAATTAATAGGAAGTCCTCATAAAACTTTAATAAAGAGATATTTATTTGACTTTATAAAAAAAAGAGAGAATATAAATTTGTGTGGGAGTCAAAAATCTGTATTAAAACCATTTATGAAAATGGTTAATTTCTAATTTATTTATCATGGATAAAACTAAAGAACAGTTAGAAAAATTAAGAGAAGTAGCAGAAGCCTCTCTTACAAAAACGGATGAACTTCAAAAAGTTCTTGCTCAAATCGAGGCTTTAATGTCAAGAGAAGAATCACAAACATTATCAAAGAAGAAATAAATATTTAAAAGATATTTTTTTAGTTTTTGTACATTTAACTACACCCATGTAATTTAATTGTAGTTATTAATTAAATATGCAGAACCCGTTCCAAAGTTTTCTGTTAGGTCTCGAGGTCTTACCTTCTTTAAGTAAAAGACCTTTTTTATTTGTTTGTATTGATTATTTTTTATTGCGTGTTTATTTATTTAATTAATTACTTTTTGAATTTCTTTCAAACAGACATTTACATCGAAAGATTCAATATTTACAACCTCTAATCCTGTTTTTTCTGTAACTTCAACGGTGGCATTGCATTCGTCTTGTTTAAGGGCCATATAACTTGGCTTTTTATCTTCTATATTTAATTCAGTACTAGATTCAGTATCTTCTTTATATTGTTCCATTACGAGGGTTAGGGCCTCTATCTCAACAGAAAAATTTTCATTTGCTTTTGTAACAAATGGAGTGATAAGAAATGGAAATAAAATCAAGGTTATTAATTTTTTCATTTCTATAAAATGTGTTTATTTTTTTTATAACGTGGATAGCCATCTAAAGAAAGGGTCAATAGTTTTATAAACTCTTTAATTAACAATTTTGTTTAAAAAAATGGATGGCAATTTTAAATTAATTGAAAAAAAAAATAAACGAGGCTTTTAAGTATAAATTGGTATATCTAAATAAAAATTTAATTCATTTTAGAAAGATTTTCTTAGGATTTTATTTCGATAATTTCTTTTTCAGAAACTATTGCCCATTTTCTAAATGACTTTTTACAGGGATATCCTCCTGTTAAGTCTCCAAATGCAGGTAAATATAAAGTTTTTTTATTCTCATCCATCGCAAAACACCTAAAGGATAATTTATCTCCATTATTCTTTAAATGTAGTTTTGGATGATAATGTCCACAAATATTCAAAGTTTTATTATCCTCTAAATTAACTGGCTCATGGCTTAAGGTAATATTGTTCGTTTTTCTAATATCAAAAATTTTTAAATTTTTAATATCACAACCTATATCATGATTTCCAAGGACGAGTTCAACATTAGTTTTTAGAAGTTCAGGAAGATCCTCAACTTTTTTTTTAAGAGTTTTATTTATTGAAAATTTACTGTGGAATAAATCTCCCAAAATTATTAACTTTTCAGGACTATATTTTTTTACTAATTTTTTTATTCTTGCGAAATTATTTTCATCTAAATTATTAGTTAGAGGGATACCATTTTGCTGAAAATACTCAGCTTTGCCAAGATGAATATCACTTATTAACAATTCTTTTGTTTCCGGGAGAAATAATGCTCTTGAAGGAAGCATTTCTAATAATGTATCTTCCCAGTAAAATTTAAACGTACTTTTTTTCATTTAAACACTATAGTTTTTTATAAGTTTTTCTACTCTTTTTTCTATTGGTTCATTACTTAAGGTATTTTTAAGTCTCTCAACTAATAAAGGGAAAGCAAAAGGAGTTGGAGTTTTAATCTCGTTTAATATCATTTTTAAATTTTTTAATCTTTCTAATGATCTAGATATTCTTTTATTTTCTAATTGATATTCTTTTACTTCTTGATGCGCTTGTTTTATCAAAAGATGGCCTTCTTCATATTTAGTGAATACATCGTAGAAAAGACTTGAACTTATTTGAAGTTGAGATGTAGTTTTTGTTTTGGTTGGATTATTTTGATTTACTAGTCCACTAATTTGGGCAATATTTTTAAATCTACGTTTTGTTAATTCTGAAAAATTAATTGCATTTTCTAGATCCTCTTCTAATTTTTTGTTATCCAAAAAGTAATCAGTCTCTTTTCTTATTATGGAAAAATCATAATCTTCAGAGGTTGTTAAGCTGAATCCAAAATCATTAGCAGTAATACTAAATGTAGATTGCTTTAATTTTGCGAATCTTAAAGCCCATAGAAATGCAATACCTTCATTTACAAATTTGCCATCAAGTGAAAAAACAAAAAGATTTGATAAATCCTTGGTTTTATATATTTCTATAAGGAATTCATCTTTCTTTGGAATATTTGAAAGAACCTTTTGTTTAACCAATATTGGGCGTAATGAATTTAGTTCAGGATTTAAGTAATCATAATTTTCTAATTTATTACATATATCTATTTCTTTTCTCAATCTTTCACAAAGCAGATCGGAAATTGCCATTTGACCTCCAACCCATGCAGGAATTAGGGAACTTTTTTTTGTTGATTTTTTAACGTATAAAATCATATCTCTGATTCTCACAAATTGAAGCATTTTACCGGCAAAGTAAAAGGTATCTCCAGGATTTAATTTTGAAGCAAAATTCTCTTCTAAATTACCTAAGGATTTACCTTTCATATATTTAACATTTACAAATTTGTCACTTGTAATTGTCCCAATATTGAACTTATGCATTCTTATTAAAGATTTGTCTTTTACAAAATATTTAAAGTTTTCATTATTATTTTGTGATTCTTCTTTAACTATCTTTTTATATTTTGGATATGCTTTAAGACATTTTCCTCCATATTCTAAAAAGTCAAGACACCAATTCCAATCTTGATCTTTTAAGTTTCTATAACTCCAACAATTTTTAATTCTTTCCTTCTCAATTGTAGGATCAAAGCCATTTCCGCATGCCAAACTTATTAGATGTTGAAGAAGCACATCATAAGATAATTCAGGCAGTCTAATTTCTTCAGATAAACCACTTTTTATTATTCTTCTCATTGCACTAATCTCTAATAATTCTAAAGAATTAGTAGGCATAAAAATTATTTTAGATTTTCCTCCTGGTCTATGAGCACTTCTTCCTGCTCTTTGAATAAGTCTAGCTAAATTCTTTGCACTACCAATTTGGACTATTTGATCTACAGGTTGGAAGTCAATTCCCAAATCTAACGAGCTGGTGCAGACTACCCATTTTATTAATCCGTCTTTAACCCCTTCTTCAACTCTTTTTCTATCTTCTTTATCCAGGGAGCCGTGATGAAGTGCAATTTTGTCTTCCATCTCTGGGAGAAAAAATTTAAGACATTGATACCATCTTTCAGATTGATTCCTCGTATTGGTGAATAATAAGGTGCTTTTATTTTTATCAAGGATTTTTAATAGTGAAGAATGACTTCTAATCCCAAGATGCCCACTCCATGGAAAGGTAGTTTCCTCCTCTGGTAAAACACTTATAATTTCGATCTCTTTTTGAATATTTGTGCTTATAGTTTTGGGTTTAATAGCGCTCATCCCAACTATCGCTCTTGCTGCTTCTTCAATATTTCCAATAGTTGCAGACATTGCCCAAATTTGTAAATTTTTTATATTACCTCTTAGCCAACTTAAAGATAACTCGCACTGGTTTCCTCTTTTACTACCCATCAATTCATGCCATTCATCAATAATTATTGATGACAACTCCTTGAACATATTATTAGATTCTTTATTGGAAAGTAAAAGAGATAAAGACTCAGGAGTGGTAATAAGAATATTAGGTGGTTTAGCTAGTTGCTTTTTCTTTTCATATGGGGTTGTATCCCCGTTCCTAATTTCAACAGTGATTTCTTTATTAAAATGCAAGGCTGCTAATTGTATGGAATTTTTTAGATCTCTACTTAATGCTTTTAAAGGGGTTATTAATAATATATTCACACTTTTATTATTTTTGGGATCTTCTATCTTTGATAGAGGTCCCATTAATGCAGCATAAGTTTTGCCGCATCCAGTAGGAACTTGTATTATTCCACTCTCTCCATTTAAAAATGCTTCCCAAGATTCGATCTGATATGGTAGTGGCTCCCATCCATTTGTGGAGAAAAACTGTTTAATTTTAGAAATTAAATTATTTTGCTTATTATTTTTCGTAATATTTTTCATGATATTTTTTTCATTAGTTCATAAGCATTTTCTAGGCTATCTGCATCATTAATATTTTTATCTTTTCTCCATTTTGTTATTCTTGGAAATCGTACTGCTATGCCTGACTTATGACGTTTAGAAATTTGTATTTTCTCAAAAGATATTTCGAATACCATTTCTGGTTTTAACGATCGAACAGGGCCAAATTTTTTTATTGTATTTTTCCTTATCCATTTATCTAGCTCTTTAATCTCAATATTTGTTAAACCAGAATATGCACTTGCAAATTTAATTAATTCTTTGTCTTTCCATAATGCAAAACTGTAATCTGTATAAAGTCCAGCTCTTCTACCGCTACCGCCCTTAGCGTAAATTAGAACAGCATCCAGTTGCATAGGATCAACTTTATATTTCCACCAAATACCTTTCTTTCTACCAGGGGAGTATATAGAAGTCTTTTTCTTAATTATTAATCCTTCAGTATTATTTTCTCGAGATTTTTCTTTATAAGTTAAAGCATCAGGCCAATCTTTAGGAAAGATTAAATCACATATTTTGAAAGTATCAGAGATATTATTCTCAGTTTTAATTTGCCATTTTGAAAAATATTTTTCTAATTCAATTCTTCTATTTTCTAATTTAATTTCTCTTATATCTCTCCCATTAATCTCTAAAAGATCATATGCAATAAAAATAATTGGATATTTTATTTGGATTGATCTAGTAGGAGACTTTCTATTTATTCTTTTTTGAAGAAAAGAAAAATCACAGGCAATTTGTTCTTTAAAATTCCAAACTAATAATTCCCCATCAAGAACAAAATCATCTTTTATATATGACATTTTCTCTACTAATTCTGGGAAAGATTGATTTACTAATTCCTGCCCTCTTGTCCATAACGAAACATTACCTAATCTTTTAATTAATTGCATCCTTATACCGTCGTATTTCCATTCAAATTGAAAATCATTTATTGAATTTTTGAAGATTTTATTTTCAATAGTATTTGCTAGAAGAAATGGAAATGGTTTGGAATTTAACTCTTGAAGATTGACATTTTTATTAATTAAAAATTCATATGAATCAACTGAAGGTTTAAAATCACCCATTAACCTATGAGAAATAATCTCTTCCTCAATATTAATTAGTTTTGATATTGCTTTTGTGATTAATCCGATAGAGACTCCTACTCTAAAAGTTCCTGTGAGAATTTTATTAAAAATTAGATGGTTATCTTCAGGTAATGTTTCCCAAAGATTTTTAATTTCTAAATTTTTCTCCTCCTCATTAAGTTTTGATAATGCAGGTATTGCTTCGCTTAGTAATTCATTGAGACTGATATTTGATAATTTCTTTTTTCTAGAATTAGTTTTATTTTTAAGTAATAACGTTATTACCTCAGCAGAGTCACCAACTTTTAAATAACATATATCAATTAACCATTTAGGATATTCATATATTTGAGAAAAAAGATTTTTTAAATATCTTCCACTAATAAATCTCTTATTACTTTTTCCAGTTAGTAAATATATTGCCCATGAATTATCTATTGGATCATTAGATAAAAAATAATTCTTTAAAACTTCAATTTTATTATTTGTACTATTAATTGAATCTAGATCACTAAATAATTCTGAAAAATTTTTTAAGCTCATATTTATTTACCTAGTAAAAGGACATTTATTGATTCCTTTTCAACTAAATATTTACTTAAGGCTTCACTATCTCCATGATGAAAAAATACATTTTTTGCTTCAGACTTTTTTACTACTTTCAGAATTCCATCCCAATCTGCATGATCAGAGATTGCGAATCCTTTATCATATCCTGATCTTTTTCTTAGGGCTCTTATTGACATCCATCCACTCGCAAAAGCTGTTTGAATGTTTTTGAAATTTTTTAAATAAGAACCCTTACTTAAAGATGGCGGTAATAATATTAGACTTCCTTTAAGTTCATCTATCTTTTCTTTATTTTCAATTTTTATAGTATCTTTAATATCAATTCCAAGTTCCCTATAACTATTGTTCATTTTGTGAATACTGCCATGGGAATAAATATTGCCTTTAAAATTTGTTTGACTAATTTCGTTTAACAATCTCTGAGCTTTTCCGAGTGAATAACAGAAAAGTAAAGAAGTTTTTTCTGGTGAATTTGTTATCCATTTTGAAATATCATTTGCTATTTTATTTGATTCATCCCACTTAAATATTGGCAAACCAAAAGTACATTCGCTTATTAAATAATCAGTTTTTACTATTTCATATTGTTTGCAAGTCTGATCCTTTTGAAGCTTAAAGTCACCTGAAATTAGCCATTTTTCTGCAGCAAAAATAAATCTTATTTGACTAGATCCAAGGATGTGACCTGATGGATGAAAAGAAATATTAATGCCATTTATCTTAAATTCTTCTCCATATTCAAAAGTCTTAATTTTGATATTATCTCCAACTCTTTCTTTAAGAAGTATCGCAGTTTCCTTAGTAGAAATGTATTCTTCACAGCCAAATGTAAAGTGATCAAAATGAGCATGAGTTATTAATGCCTTTTTTACTGGCTTGCTTGGATCAATCCAAATATCAGCAAGTTCGCAATAAAGATTTCCATCTTCATATCTAATTAAATATTCTTGTTTAGTTCTCAAAACTATATCTCTTACAATGAAGTTAATTTAGCTAATTATGCCCAAGCTTGTTTTGATAAAGCTATCGCTGAAATTGTTAGTAAAGCGATAACTACAAATTTGTTACTCCAATTAATCATGAATGAAGCGATTTTGTTGAAAGCAACTCTATTAGATGGCACAATCTTTTTTTTATTCATAATGTGATGATTTTCATTATTTTCTAAGTAATTTAAATTTTTAATCTCATTTATTAATTTAGATTCGCAAGTTGAGAGTTTTTCTACTTGATTTAATAATTCAATATCTTCTGGCCTTAATAAAGAATTTAATTCTTTAATTTGTCTTTCGTTTTTCAAAAGAAATTCATTAACTATCTTATCTGTCCCTAACCCATTCTTGATATTTAAAAGAATGTCATCTCTTTCCCAAGATTTTTCAAGGGAATTTAAAATTTTGCTTATGCTCATTTTAAGTATTTTTACTTATGATAAATTATTATTTTTTTCTTCTGTGGCTTTTCCCTTTAAGTAATTAAAAAAAATTATTTTTATTTAAGATTTACGAATAAGTCTGTTAGCAAAATATTTTATCTTTACCTTTTCTTTAATTTTTCTAGAACTACTTTTAGTTTTAACATTATTTAAATTGATCACTTCATCTGACACATTTTTGCCCGTTTCAAAATAACTTTTAATTTTTTCTAATTCCTCTTTGTTTAATCTTTTTGTTGCACCTTTTGCATTGATTCCAAGTTTCTTGCAGGCTAATAATATTCTATTACTTTCGACATTAAGATCTTTGGCGATACTGAAAATAGGAATGTTTATAGACATTATTTTCTTTACTATGAAATTTTCCTATTTATAGTATATTTATAATTTAGAAATTGAATATATTTTTAATTATTATTAATTTTAAAAACTTTTTTTAATTAGGCTACTTCATCTTCAAAATTATTTAAATCATTAAACTTCTTCTTCATGGTTGGATTATTTCTGGTTAATTTCTTTACTGTCAAATCTTGAGATTTGCTGTCAGCAGATAAAAGATGTTTTTTTGAGAGAACTAAAGCCTCTTTAGTTTTTTGTAAATGGGTTATTGATTTATCAATTTCTGAAATTGCATCATTAAATCTGTCCTGGGCAAGTGAAACATTTTTACCAACTGCATTTTTGAATTGCTCAAGAGTACTTTCAAAATTAGTTATGTCAAAATTCTCACGTTTCATTAAATCTATTTGTGATTTGTATTTTAAGGTTTCCATAGATGCATTTCTTAGCAGAGAAATAATAGGCAAGAAAAATTGAGGTCTTATGACATACATTTTTGGGAATCTATGAGAAACATCTACTATGCCAGCATTATATAGTTCACTATCTGGTTCTAGAAGGGATACAAGAACTGCATATTCACAAGATTTTTGTCTTCTATCTTTATCTAATTCTTTTAAAAAATCTTCGTTTTTTCTTTTATTAGTTCCATTTAAACTTTCATTCTTCATCTCAAACATAATAGATACGACTTCGGTTTTATTTTTATCAAATTCTCTAAATATATAGTCACCTTTACTTCCTGAAGTGGCATCATTATCCTTTTCGAAATATGAGTTTTTAAATGCAGAGGCACGATTAAGATTAAATTGAGTTTCGCAATGGATTTCTAATGTTTCTCCTATCATCTTTGTAGATAATCTAGATTTCATTTCTCTTAACTCCTGAATAGTAAGGTCCCTTTCACTAATTTTGCTTTTAAACTTTTCTTCAATTAATTTTTCATTAATTGAATGTTCAAGCTTCATCTTTTCAATGGAATTTGTTAAAGATGAGTTTTCTTTTTCTAAAGAAGTAACAGCTTCACTAATTTTGTTTTTTAAAGATAATTCTGAAATTAAAGACTGGTTTTTAATTTCGTCTTTCAACTTGATTAATTCATTATTCAATGAATTAATTTTATTTGTTGCTTGATTTTTTAAATCATTAAGAGCATTTGTTTTCTTTTCTTCAGCTATTTTTAATTTAGATTCAAGAGTTTGGATCTCAGACTCTTTAATCCGACTCTGCTCAATTAACTTTATTTTTAACTCACGTTTTAAAATTTCTAAAGCTTTTTTATTATCTTCTTCAGCCAAGATAAGTCTTTCTTTTATTTGTTTATTAAATTCTTCGTCTTTAATCTGAAGAAGTATTTCTTCAAAGCTGCTGGGATCAATTCGGAAAGTTTTGCCACATGAAGGACATTTAATATCTTTCATTTTTTAATTACAAAATTAATATTAGAAAGGATTTAATATTCGAATTATGTAAAAAGAATATTATTCTTGACTAAGAATAAACAATGAACCAATATTATGCATTAAAAAATAAAGTAATTACTCAATAAAAGTTATATTAATCCTGATTCCTTAAGAATGTTAATTTTATTTGCTAATTCTATATCTGCAGAAGATATTGAGCGGTCTAAAGTTTTGTGAGATGCAACTGTGTAACCACTGTCATCAACAAATTCGTCTTCCCCATCTTTTAAGTGGGTATTTTCATTTTGGAGATCTTTAAAATTATACGAATTAAATGTATTTGACTTGCTGATGTTACTATATCCAAAATTAGCAATTCCTCTTGCATCTAATGCTTCCTCAACTAATATTCCAACTACTTTAGATCTACTTATTGATTCGCTCTTGGATATTTGATCAATAATTTCAAGTACTCTTTTTCTAGGAAGATATCCTATCCTTTTAACTTTATTTTCCATAAGTCTTTACATATGTCAATATTGTAACACTTCTGTCAAATTAACTAGGATTTTGATTATTAGCACTTATGTCTAAATTTAAATAGTAGGATTTAAAGTATAATTTCAAAGAACACTCCTTCAAATTTATTTCTCAAATATTAATGGGGATAGTTTTAAATGCTTCTTCTGATTACTTTTTCAGTTTGGTTCTGATTTTTTGAAATTTTCTAAATTTAAATTCCAAATATTATGAAGGATAAACTATTTGATAATGCTGATAGCTTTGCAATGTCATTTGATGAGAAATGGGAAAATGTTGATTGTTATGATACACGATTAAAGATAGATAAGGTATTAGAACTTTTATCAGATCACCCTTTTTTGATATCTAATCCTGAAAATGCTAGAAAAATGGCAGAATTTAGGATATTTTCATTAAAAAAATTTCAATAATTATTTTTAAATAGTTGGTGAATTAAAAAATCCCTTACTGTATAAAAATATTATTATGCCAATAATTGGGCCTATCCCAAAAACAAAAAGTACTAATTTCGCAGAATTTTTTGTTTGACCTAATTTTTGATCTTTTAAATTTGAATTAGTTTGTTTTTTTTTAGATTTTTTCTTTTTCATGAAGGATATATTACTACAATTCGACTTTAAAAGATTTTGATATGTTATTGGGTTTGAAAAAAAATTTTTAAATTGACAAAACTTATATGGGAGTCAAAAAAGATCGTATTGTATAATGTAAAGAATATAAAGGAAATATGAGTGCAACTAAGAGAGAGGAAGTTTGTTCTCACCTTAGATATATAAGGTTAGAGCTTAGAGAGATGCATCAAATGCTCATTAAAGAAGATTTGTTGCCAGATCTTAATGAAGCAAAGGAAGTACTCGCTCAGCTTGATGCTTTAATGGATTTATTATCAGAAAAAAAAGTAACCAAGATAAAAAGCCAATTTTGAGGGTTTTCAGTTAATTTGAATGTATTAAAGATAATTTGTAGCTGATTCTATTTTTTTTCTATTGTCGTGCATCTGTTCTAATTTATTGTAAATTTCTTTAATTTGGTTTTGTATTAGATCGGTCGAATGTATATTACTTAACGCATCTAATGTTGATAGAAGGCTTTCTTTGGCTTCAATTAAATGTCTACATTCTTTACTGCCTGCTTCGTAGGACATAGGTCTATTATAAAGAAAACTATTATCCTAAATATATTAAAAATTCTTCCGTATTGCTTGATACTCTTATTAAATCAACGCTTATTATTGTAATTTTCAATACAGAATAAGAAATTATTTTTACTAAGATTTAATAAAAACAAATGCAAGAAAACTCCAACGATTATAAATTTTGTATTAAGTTGGCATTAGATAATGCAAAAAAAAGAATTAATTTATTAGATAATTTTGATAAAAAGTGTGTTCTAGAAGAATATAAAGAATGGATTAATGATGGTTTAAATAAGCATACGGTTTTACTTCTAAGAGATGATCCGATCATCTAGGAAAGATGTGAAAATATTCTTTAATTCTTTGTACTAGAAGTAACCCTAAATAAAAAATAAAGACTTACGATAAAAATTACTGACAGAATAAAAGTTAATGGTGAAAAACTATCCATATATATTAATTAAAAATTTGTTTAACTATAGCAGTTAAGTTTAATAATTCCTGCATTCAGTTTTCTTTGAAAAGTGAAAGAATAAATTTATTCAAACTATCTTTTTCTAAACATATTTTTTTATTCTTATAGGTCTTTAATTTCTTAAAAATTAAATCGACTAAGTGTTCTGATTTTGGAGTCATATATTAAATTTATTTTTCCAATAAATAAATTTTCTCTACACCTATTTTATCTGGCATTGTTATTCTACATCCTTTATCTTTTTCCATATTGCAATCTTTTGTGGCAGGAACAGATTTCCAGGTACAAATTTTATCTTGGGATTCTTCTTTTAAAATATTCCATCCATCATCTAAGTATTCTGAAATACCATCCTCTCCACAAGAAAATTTTATTTCCATTCTTTTCTTTTCTGAATTAGGATTATCCTCAATATTTTCCCCCAAATTATTTGTGGGATACTCTTTATTAGTGGATGTCCTACAAGAAATTAAGAAAATTGCGATTAAAATTAACATAGGAATTTGTTTTATTATTTTCATTTTTTTTACTTTTGATGATTCCAAATTATTTAAATTATAGTTTATTTTGATTCTATTAATTTTAATAGTTTATCCATTTTATTCATCAAGTCTTTTACATCTCCTGGCTTCGGTAATATTAATTCTTCCGTAACTTCTAAATGCATTTTCTTTAAGTTTTGCCTCAAAACTTTTAAATGCATTTTTACGTTTTCTTTCTTTTGATTTATATCAGTCATAGGAATAAAATTTAAACTTTATTAAACTTAAAGTTACTATCATAGTATTGAGATGCTTATTTATAGAGAACAATTCAAAATTTAATTTTTTTAATTTTCTATTTCGTAGATTTCTTCGCCACCATAACAAAAATTTGTAGATAACATTTTTATTTCTCTATTATCAATTCCTACGGTATTTTTATTTTTAATAATATAATTTTTTGCAATCGCTTCACAATCTAATTTATTTTTTGCATGTTTAATAACTGGATAAAAATATGCCAATGCAGTAATTACAAACAAAAATAATATTATTGATTTTTTCTCATTTTTAATAAATTCTTTAGATGTTTTTTTTGCTTTTAATATTTTTATTAGTAATTTATCTGGTAATCCTATTTGAACAAATAATAACTCTACCCACCATGGAAGCTCCTTATCTTTCTTTTTCTTTAAGTTTGGGGAATTAATCATTTTCTTGGCTTCATAGTTTTGGTTTTTCAGTTCTTTAGGATTAGTTGTTTCTTTTTTATTCATATCATCTAATGATTTATTTGGAATGTAGAGGTTTTATTTTGATTTGGAAACTATATCTTTATTTTATAAGTTTTAATTTAATTTATCTGTGAATTTGAGTATTGTTAATCTGTATTAAGAAATTTTAAATGGCAAAAAAAAGAAGGAAGTTAAATAAAGATTTTGAGAGAAAAATATATTCATCAAAAAAAAATGTCGAATTAGTACTGGCAAAAATCTATGATATCGATGATGAAGACATACAAAAAGAATATATGAGCGCCTTTAACAAAGTGGTTTATTTGTATGATGAATTAAAAGAAGATTACGAAAGACAAGGATTTTCTGATAATTCCGAAGAACTTCTCACAAGCTATAAAAATGCATTTAATCTTTTCGAATCAGAATTTGAAATTTAAATTCAATTTCTAATTACCGTTTGTAAGGGGTTACAGGTATTTCAATTAGCTTTCCTTTTTGGAGATCAGATCTTTTCTCTTGTAAATTGTTGATACATAAAGATATTCTTTTCTCCTTAGCGCAAAATCTTTTTATTTGGTAATCAGTAAGTGATAATGTTTTATTACTAAATGAAAAAAAGGCCAATAAAAACATAAAAAAATTTAATACCAATTTCATTTGTTCTCTCCTAACTATTTTCTAATACCCTTTAATTTAATTACTTTCTATTATAAAGATTTATGATTTCTTTTAATTCATCTTTACTTAACTCTGTTGAAATAAAAACTTCTTGAGCTGTATTACCCTTTCTTGCGATTGCTTTATATCCGTTTATAGTTTTCACTGACAATCTAATTATCAATTTAGAGGATCTTCCCCTGGCTCTTGAAATGACAGCTGGAGTTATTGTCTTGATATTATTTTCCAGTGCTAATTTTTGAAGTATTGGAATTAGACCTTCTATATTTGTACTGTGATTTAAAACTAACCTTCCCAATTTAATTTTATTACAATTCTATTGGCTAAATTTTGTTTCTGAGAAATTAACTTTAGTTTTAAAATGGTTAAAAAATTTTGGAGTTCTGTTATATTTATAAAAACGATTAAATTCTAATGATCTTTCAAATAGGCTGGGCAGCATTGGCTGCTATTTTTACTTTTTCAATTGCCATGGTTGTTTGGGGAAGAAATGGGGACGGATCCATTGACATATGATTTCATTTTTAACTTATGAAGTCTATTTAAGTAAGTTTCTTATCTTAACATCGTTTGTTTTACTCATATTTATAACATTAGCAGTAATTTATATATCCTATGTCTCTTGGAAAGATAAAAAAAGATTAAAAAAATAGTTATTATTTTTTTTGGTTATTTTTCTTATCTTTAATTCTAAGCTCTTCAATTAATTCTTTTGCTTGTTCCATTTTTGATATACTACTTTTGTAAATTCCAATATCTTTTTCTGCTTTATTAGCAGATAAGCTCAACTTCTCAAAAATATCAAAGGTCATCTTATTTTTATCTGATTCATTTTTCTCATTGAAATCTTGGGAGTTTGAAATTAATATATATATCCCTAAGTTCAAAATCCTTGAAGGATAAAGTTTAGAATTACTTTTTTCTATTAATAATTTTAAAATATCTTTAGATGGTTTATCCTTTAATTCTTTTTGAGACTTTTTAGATATTTCATTAATTTCCTTCGCCTCAAAATTCGTAGAACTGCATAAAGATTCAAAAAGTAGATTCAAGTGTTTTTCAGGTTTATATCCTTTCATTAATTCTTTGAATGTTTCGGTGAGGCCGACACAAAAGAGATAATCTTGCGTAAATTCATTTTGATGGTTCAAAAGATTAAGTTCGACAAGCATTTCATCAACTATTCTTTTATACAAACCTGGAATGACGTAAGGAAATTTTTCATGAAATAACTTTTTGCTATCTGAAACAGTCAATTTTTCTTTCAATTTTTTATATGTAAACCTTAATAAGGTTAGCGTATGTTGACTCAATATCGTTAATATCTAATAAACAGATAAATATTATTATGATCCCTTTAGTTTTAGAAGAATCGGGCGGTAGCGAAAGAGTCTTTGATATTTATTCGAGACTATTAAGAGAGAGAATAATCTTTTTGGGAGAGCAAGTCACTAGTGAAACTGCTAATAGAATTGTTGCTCAATTGTTGTTTCTCGAGGCAGAGGATCCAGATAAGGATATTTTTATGTATATAAATTCACCTGGAGGATCGGTATATGACGGATTAGGTATCTTTGATACAATGCAGCATGTAAAACCTGACATTCATACAGTTTGTGTAGGCTTGGCAGCTAGTATGGGTGCTTTTTTGCTTGCGGCTGGTACTAAAGGTAAAAGAAGCAGCCTTAGACATTCAAGAATAATGATACATCAACCGCTTGGAGGTGCTAGAGGGCAAGCCAGTGATATAAGAATTCAAGCAGATGAAATTTTATTCTTGAAAGAACGACTTAATACTGAATTATCAGAAAGAACTGGAAAGGATTATGACACTATCAAAGAAGATACCGATAGAGATTTTTATATGTCACCAAACGAAGCGGTTGAGTATGGACTAATTGATTTAGTGTTAGACAAGAAACCTATTAAAATTTAATTTAATAGTTGTGGTGTTCTCTCTTTCTCAGGGATTTTGGTGAATTTGGAAAGAATACTCACAAACTCATCACCATCTAATGTTTCTTTTTCGATTAATAGGTCAACTATTTTATCCATAGCTTCTCTATTTTTACTTACAATATCGTAAGTTTCTTTATAACATTCCTTGACCATTACTCTTACGCTTTCATCTATTTGTTTAGAGATTGAATCAGAAACTTCACTTCTAGTCATTAAATCTCTACCAACAAATACTTCTTGATTACCACTTTCTAAAGCTATCGGACCTAAATTACTCATTCCGAATCTAGTAACCATTTGGCGGGCCATTGAAGCAACTTGTTGGAAATCACCTCCCGCGCCTGTTGTAATCTCACCTTCTCCAAAAACTACATCTTCAGCAGCTCTTCCTCCTAAAGCACCCATTATCCTCGCTTTTAATTGTGCTCTGCTAACAAGGGATTGTTCATCGTCTGGAGTAAACCAAGTTAATCCTTTAGCTTGACCTCTTGGAATGACGGTCACTTTTTGAACAGGATCATGGGCTTTAACAAGTGAACCTATGAGAGCATGGCCAACTTCATGATAAGCAATTAATCTCTTGCTTCTACCATCTGTTAATGGAGAGCCTTCCATCCCTGCGACAATCCTATCTACAGAGTCGTCGATTTCTGAAATACTTATGGAGTCTTTTCTCCTCCTTGCCGTTAATATAGCTGCCTCATTTAATAAATTTGCTAAATCTGCTCCAGTAAATCCTGGTGTTCTTCTCGCAATGCTTTCAAGCGTTAAATCCTCTTGGAGTTTTTTATTCCTAGCATGAACTTCCAATATTGATAGTCTGCCCTTGATATCAGGTGCATCTACAGTTACCTGTCTATCAAATCTGCCTGGCCTCATTAAGGCTGAGTCTAAAACATCGGGCCTATTTGTGGCTGCAATTATTATTATGCCACTATTACCTTCGAAGCCATCCATTTCAGTAAGTAATTGATTGAGAGTTTGTTCTCTCTCATCATTACCTCCACCAATACCTGCACCTCTTTGCCTTCCGACAGCATCGATTTCATCAATAAAAATCAAACAAGGACTATTCTCTTTAGCTCTTTTAAAAAGGTCTCTAACTCTACTAGCGCCAACACCAACAAACATTTCAACAAATTCAGAACCTGATAATGAGAAGAATGGTACACCAGCTTCACCTGCAATTGCTTTAGCTAAAAGGGTTTTACCAGTGCCAGGAGGACCTACCAGTAGAACACCTTTGGGAATTCTTGCTCCTACAGAAGTAAATTTTTCTGGTTTTTTCAGAAAAGTGACAACTTCTTGCAAATCCTGTTTAGCTTCATTAACTCCTGCAACATCATCGAATACAACTCCAGTTTCTGCTTCCATTGCAAATCTTGCTTTAGTTTTTCCAAACTGCATTGCTTGGCCAGGACCTCCAGGCATACCATTTGACCTCCTCGCTAACAAAATTAAACCCCCAATTAAGATAGCTGGGAAGAGTAAATTACCTAAAATTCCTAATGCAGGAGGAGCTGTTTTTATTGGATGAACATCAAAACTAATTCCCTCATTTTTTAAAATATTTATAAGTTCTGGTGTTAAGCCGGGAAGATCTACACGCAACCTTTGAACTTTATTATCTAAATCCGAATCTATTGTCTCTATAACTGCATTTCTCCCTCCCTCAAAAATATCAACAGATGTAACTCTTCCAGAATTAATGTAATCTAAAAATCTCCCGTAACTAACTCTTGCTACCGCTGAATTTCTTGGTGCAACAGTTGTGCCATTAGATTTAAGCGAATCAACGTTGTTTGAAGATAAAAATTGGTAGGAAAGTGCTATTACTAAAAGTATAGGTAAAGCCCATAAAATTAATGTTTTAAATTTTTGATTCATTAATTTGTAGAAAGTCAATTCTAGGATTCTAGAATGAATCAGTGCATTTCGTTGATATTTCCTCTAATTTTATGCTTATACTACTCTTTAATGTATCTAATTAATAAATGAAATTTGAGATCAACGATAAGGTTAAGTTAATTGCGCCAGTCTCTTACTTGAAGACTTCAGATAATATGCCGATGTTAAGACCACCTGATCTAGTGGCAATTGATGAAATTGGCGAAATCCTTTCAATTAAATCTCCAGATACTGTTGAAGTAAAGTTTAGGAGAGGTTCTTTTTTAATAGATATTGATAAGATTGAGAAAAACTAATCTAAAAGTTTTTCTTCCACCTATTAGAAATTTCTAAACATATATTTTTATTTCCAGAAATACTCAGAAAAGGTTTTGAAAAATACTTATTAGTTAATTTCAAAATATCTAACGAAGAAATTTCCTCTATTTTTGAATTTAAATCTTTCTCAGAAATTGGTGAAATACCATAACTGACTAACTGTATCATTCTCTGTAAAGCTTCATCTAGTGATTGATTTCCTAATAAAAAAGAACCTTTTAGTTTTTCTTTTGCTAAAAATATTTCAGAATCAGTCAACGGATTTGAAAGTAAATTTTTCCATAGTGTTGATAAAAGTTCAAAAGCAAAAAGTGCTTGATTATTAGATACGGATAAATAAATTAAAAATGGAGCATTTCCACTCCTGATAGGATAATAAACACCTAAATCGTATGTGATGCCATGTTTTTCTCTAAAAAGTTTAAATAAAGCAGCGCTCATTCCATAAGATAAATATGACTCCAAAACCTTAAGCGGAAAATATTCACTACTTCTTCGCGAGCAAGTTTGGTCCCCCATCATTATTATTGTTTGATTCGAATCATTAATAATGTAATCAAATCTATTCGTAGTATTTAAATTATGATTTAAAGGATCTGATTTTTCTTTTGAGATTTTTTTTTCAAGTGTTCCAAAATTTTCTCCATTTATTTCGGGATTATTTGAAATTAAATACTTTTCTCTATTTTTTAAATTTTTAAACTCAAGCAAAACATCTTCATAAGTAATCTTTGAGACATCATTAGCATTGCCTATTGTGTTGAAAGCATAAGGATGATTTGAGTAAACAATTTTTCTCCATTTTTCAAAACAGATATTGAATGGATTCTCTTTATCTTTTTTAATTTGATCAATAGAAGATTTTTTTACTTTTTTAAATTCAGTTTCCGAGAGGATTGGCTTATTAATTATTAAATCTAATAAAGGGTGTAATTTACTGAAATGTTCATTTAGGGATTTAATACTTATTGAAATTCCATCTTCAAATATTTCTTGATTTAATTCTGCTCCATAGGACTCAATATATTCAGAGAGAGTGAAATTGTTAAAACCTTCACATCCTCTGGTAAGTAATGAACAAAGGATCTTGTTTATCCCTTTTTTTCCAGTACTATCCATATCACTTCCCCCTTTAATCCAAATTGAAGCAGTTGAAAAATTTCTTTTTTTATTATTTAAAAAATATCTTTTTAACATTTACCTGGGGATGCAACTAATGTAAATTTCTCTCCACGAATATATTCTGTGATCTCTTTGAAGTTATCCAATTCATTCCAATATTTTAAATGACTCTCTAAATTATTTATTGAAGATTTTCTCCCCCAAAGAAGTTCATTTCCAAAGAATGAAGAGAGTTGTGTAGATGTCTCTAAATTAAAGATATAATTACTTTTGACAATATTTATTGCTTTTTTTATTTCATCAAAAGACAAGGCTTTAAAATTTAATATCTCATCTATTGTTTTATTAATTTGCTTTTCTACTAAATCAATATCTTTGGACTCACAACTTGCTTCTATTATAAATAATCCTCCTAATTCTCCAGCATTCACATCTACATATACCGATTCAACAAGATTACTATCTTCTTTTAATATTTTAACTAATCTGCTGTTTCTTCCAACAGAGAGTATTGATGCTAATATTTCTAGTCCAATAATATTCTTTTGATCATTTATGTTTGGGATAAACCAAGCCATAAATATTCTTGAAAACTCTAAATTATCAAACTTAACTGACTCTCTACCATTCCTAATTTTTAAAGAAGGTTTATTTTTTAGATTAATTAAATTTGGACTTTTTTTTATGCCAGACAGATCACTTTTTTCAAAAATTTTATAAATTTCTTCAGAGATATTACCAGCAATTGCAATACAAATTTTTTCTGTAGTGTAATGTTTTCTGTGAAATTTCACAAGGTCATTTATCTCTAGGTTTTTGATACTATGTTCAGTTCCAAGAATCGAATTTGCGTAATTCGGACTTAACCAAACCCTTTTCAAAAAATAATTAAATAATCTTTCCTCAGGCTGATCATTTTGTTGTTTTATTTCATCAATAACTACCCCTTTTTCTTTTATAAATTCATCAGGATTAAAATCTGGAGCAACGACAATATTTGTCAAAAGAGCAAGTGATTCTTTAAAGTTACTTGGTGGAACTAAGACATGGTAATGTACATCATCATAACCTGTTGAAGCGTTACTTAATCCGCCTAGTGATTCAATTTTATGGTCAAACACACCTGGCATTATTTTGTTAGATCCTTTAAAAATCATATGTTCTAGAAAATGAGCAGTGCCGTTTTTATCAACATCCTCAAATGAAGAACCTGCTTTGCACCAAATATCAATGCTTATAAGCGGCAATTCTTTATTATCCACAAACACACATCTAGTTTTGCTTGAATGAGTGTAGTAATTAACATCTCCTACGTTCATTTCGGTTCTCTTTCTAAATTCTATTTTGGTACTTTTTAGCCTTGTTGTCTGAATCTTTAACTAAAACAAAATTAACTGACCCTCTTATTTTGGAGTTATTACAAAATATTAGAGAGCATAGATCCACGCTTGAGGACCTTAAGAGTATAAAAATTGATCCAAAACTAACTAACATTATTTCTAAAGAAATAGGCAGAGAACTCTATATTGAAAATGAATTTCATAAAGCAAAAGGATTTAGAAAGTTACATATTGAAGTAGCAGAATTTTCAAAGAATCTTAAAATTTTACACTGCGTTTTTTTTCCTGATCCAAAGTTTGATATCCCAATTTTTGGTATGGATTTGGTAAAAATAAATGATATTGTTTCTGCTGCCATTGTTGATTTATCCCCCGCATCACAAACCCAAGGTTTGAAATACGAAAAATTGCTTTCTGAAGTTGATAAAAGTTCTTTTACCTCTTTGAGAGAGATCCCTAAATGGGGGGGGATATTTTCTAATAATGTATTTTTTGCTTCCTTAAAAAATATATCTGAAAAGAATGATTTTTGTAGAGTTGTGGATCAATACCTCTCTATTTTGATTCATATAAGTAAGAAAGCTAATCCGGAAGTCAAAGAGGAAATTATCCAAGAGAGAATAGATTTTCAAAAAAATTATTGTGTTCAACAAATGAAAAATGAAAAGACTAGTATGGTTCTTCTAAAATATTTTGATGAAAAATGGGTCAATAACTATATAAAAACAGTACTCTTCGATTTTTAATGAAATTAAAAATATTAAAAAATTTATTTATTTATTTTTTATTATTTACACCAATATCACTTGGGGTTATTTCTTGTTCTGGAAATAATAAGTCTAGTTCAAAATTTAAAGAGGAAATAACTTCAGATCTCATACCTGCTATTACAGCTGTTGCCGCACTAGGTCAACTTTCTCCTTCGGGAGAGATTAGAAAATTGGCAGCTCCAATAAGTCGGTTTGGCTCTTCACCCCGAGTTGTCGAAATTTTAGTAAATGAAGGGGATTTCGTAAGAAAAGGTGATATTCTGGCAATCTTTGAAGATGGAGAAAAATTAACTGCTGATCTTGAAAGGAATGAAAATCTAATTAATACTCTTAACGAAGAAATTGCCCTAAAAAAAGATCAAATCCAAAGGTATGAGTTAGCTTTGAACAAAAATGTATATTCTTTTGTAGAGTTTTCACAGAGGAAAGATGAATTATTAAAACTGCAAAAACAAAAAATCAACCTTATCGGAGATCAAAAAAATATCAAGATAGATCTATTTAATTCAAAACTAAGGAGTCCAATTGATGGTTTTATCCTTGGAATAAATACGAGAGTTGGTGAGAGGCCCCAAAATGAAGGGATTTTAGATATTGGTTCTAGTCAAAAAATGGAAGCTTTGATAGAGGTTTATGAATCTGACATCGATAGAGTCTTTATCTCTCAGGATGTTGAATTGAGCAGTGAGAATGGCGGTTTCCAAAAAAATCTTAAGGGAAAGGTAATTAGGATTAGTCCTCAGGTAAAACAAAGAAAAGTGTTATCGACTGATCCAACAGGGGATGCAGATTCGCGAATTATCGAAGTACTAGTAAAACTAGATCAAGATTCTATAGATATCGTTCAATACTATGCAGGAATGAAAGTTATTGCAAAATTTATTCCTCAATGAGTTTTTCTTTTTTAAAATTTAGAAAAATACCATTAGCTTGGTTGTTATTAACTAGGCAACCATTAAGACTGGCAGTTGCCATAGCTGGAATCAGTTTTGCAGGAATTTTGATGTTTATGCAATTAGGTTTTAGGGATGGTTTATTTGACACGAGCGTAACTATTCATAAACTTTTAGATGCCGACCTTGTTTTGATAAGTCCCAGATCAAAAAGTTCTATAAGCATGAGTGGATTCCCAAAAAGAAGGTTAATTCAGACTCTCGCAGTAGAAGATGTTGAAAAAACTGCTCCCGTTAATCTAAATTATTTACTTTGGAGAAATCCTGAAAATCTTAAAACTAGATCAATACTTGCATTAGGTTTTAATCCTTCCGATTCTCTTCTTATAGATGAGGGATTTTCAAAGAAAGCTTATAAATTGAGAAATCCATCAAGAGTTCTTTTTGACAAACTATCTAGACCTGAATTTGGCCCGATTGAAGAATGGTTCTTATCTGAAAAAAAGGTTGAGACTGAGGTTGCTGGAAAAAGAGTAATTGTTGAGGGCCTTGTGGAGTTGGGACCATCTTTTGGTGCAGATGGTAATTTGATAACTAGTCGAGAAACCTTTTTAAGACTTTTTCCTGCTAATCCTCCTGGCAGTATAGAAATTGGTTTGGTAAAGCTTAGAAAAGGATCTGATCCCGAATTGATTTCAAGGATATTAAATAACTCACTCCCTAATGATGTTAGAGTTCTTACAAAAAAACAATTTATAGAATTTGAAAAGAATTATTGGAAAAATAGTACTGCAATAGGTTTTATATTCAGTTTAGGAGCCTTGATGGGTTTTGTTGTAGGGTGTGTGGTCGTTTATCAAATTCTTTATAGCGACGTTACAGATCACCTTCCAGAGTATGCCACCTTATTGGCAATGGGTTATAGAATTAAGTCCCTTTTCTTTGTTGTAGCTAGAGAGGGGTTTTTGTTGGCATTATTTGGTTATTTACCTGCTTATTTCTCTGGTCAAATACTTTACTCAGTTATAAGAAGTTCTACTAAACTCCCAATAATAATGGATGCTGATAAAACAATTTTAATTTTCGTATTAGTTTTAGTTATGTGTATGGGGTCTGCTGCTGTTGCGATGCGTAAATTAGTTGACGCTGATCCTGCTGAAATTTTTTAAGAAACAAAGAAAAATGGTTAAAGCTAATAAATCAAAAAATAATGTTAAAAACCTTAAAACAGTCTCAATAAATAATTTGAGTCACTTTTATGGAAAAAATGAGAATAAAAAACAAGTTCTTAACAACGTTAATTTAAATATTGATAAAGGAGAGTTGGTCCTTTTAAAAGGACCTTCTGGATGTGGTAAAACGACTCTTTTAACATTAATTGGCGCCTTGAGAACCTGTCAAAGTGGAGATTTAACTGTATTAAATAAGCAGTTAAATGGAGCATCAAGGAAAACGCGTCAGATTCTTAGAAGAAGTATTGGAATGATTTTTCAAGGTCATAATCTTCTGAGATGTTTAACAGCAGAACAAAATGTCCAGATGGGCGCCGATTTAATAAAAGGTTTAACATATTTGCAAAGACGTGAAATAGCAAGGAATTGGTTGTCAGCAGTAGGACTAGAAGAACATCATAAAAAGTTGCCAAATGACTTATCTGGTGGGCAGAAACAGAGAGTAGCAATTGCTCGAGCTTTATCTGCTAACCCAAAACTTTTGTTAGCTGATGAGCCCACTTCTGCTTTAGATAGCGTCACAGGAAGAGAAATAGTAACCCTTTTAAGGAAACTAGCAAAAGAGCAAAATTGTTCTGTACTTATGGTGACGCATGATCCAAGAATTTCTGATATGGCGGATAGGATATTAAATATGGAAGATGGTAAAATATATAGTGCTCATAGTGAGCTAATATAATTAAAAGTTAAAAATTTTATGTCTAAGAGAAGGAATTTAAAAAAAGAAAAGCAGGAACGTAATAGAGCCTATGCTAGAAAATTCAAAAAAAGGAAATTAAGAACTGATGGAAGACCTGATGGTGGAAACGTTACAGGTACAGCAAATAATGGCGGTGCAGCTGATTAGGTAATATCTTTTCTTTTTTATTTTTTGGAGTTCAATATATTATGCATATTTAAGACATAATCATGAATGTAAGTATTGTTATACCGACTTACAATAGATTGCCCATACTAGAGAAATGTCTCTTTGCGCTTGAGAATCAAAAATTAGATACAAGTATCAGTAACTATGAGGTAATTGTAGTTGATGATGGATCAACTGATGGGACAACCTCATGGATATATAAAAACAAAGCTAATCTTCCACACGTTATTCTATTTCAACAAGAACATGGAGGGCCTGCACTTGGAAGAAATCTTGGAGTAATTAAATCAAAATATGAAATTATTATATTCATTGATAGTGATCTTATTGTTTTAGACAATTTTATAAATTGCCACGTAGAAAAATTACTTGCCTCTTGGAGAAAGAATGATAAAAAATGTTTTACCTATGGCTCAGTAGTCAATACATCTAATTTTCTAAATCCTCAGAGTGAAAAACATAAAATAATGGACACTTCTTTTGCATATTTTGCTACTGGGAATGTAGCAATATCAAAAGAATTGATTTTAAGTGTGGGATTATTTGATACTTCTTTTAGTCTTTACGGTTGGGAGGATTTAGAACTTGGAGAAAGATTAAAAAAAATGGGGACAAAATTAATTAAATGCCCAAATGCAGTAGGTTTTCATTGGCATCCACCATTTAGTTGCGAACAAATAGATGCATTAGTAGCTCAAGAAAAAGAGAGAGCAAAAATGGCTTTGGTGTTTTATAAGAAACATCCAAATTTAAGGGTTAGATTTATGATTCAATTAACGCCTCTCCATAAACTACTTTGGCAAATTCTTTGCTTGGGAGGAATAATCAGTGTTGATAGAATCCTTCCTTTATTAAGATTCCTAGTAAATATAAGAAAAAATAGACTTGCACTTGAGATACTTAGGATCCCCCTAAATATGATTTACATTAAACAGTTAACAAAATCAAGATAAAAAACTTTTAGAAATACACATCACTTGCTAGAATCGTTGAAATTAAATCCACACATCTGACAGTTTCGGGTGATTTTTAATATTAAATCCCCGTCAGATGGAGGCTAACCCGAAACCCTTTTCTAAATTATGGCTGTTGTATCACTATCAGAAATGATGGAAGCTGGTGCTCATTTTGGGCATCAAACTAGACGTTGGAATCCCAAGATGTCTAAGTATATATATTGCGCGAGAAATGGAGTCCATATTATTGATCTTGTAAAAACAGCATTGTGTATGAACAATGCATATAAATGGACGAGAAACGCTGCAAAAAGCGGTAAACGTTTCCTCTTTGTAGGTACAAAAAAACAAGCATCAGATGTAGTGGCTCAGGAAGCTACACGCTGTGGAGCTGCATATGTAAATCAAAGATGGCTTGGAGGGATGTTGACTAATTGGACAACAATGAAAGCTAGGATAGAAAGATTAAAGGATTTAGAAAGAATGGAAAGTAGTGGTTCAATAGCAATGAGGCCTAAAAAAGAAGCTGCAGTTTTAAGGAGAGAACTTGAAAGATTACAAAAATACTTAGGTGGACTTAAGGGTATGAGAAGATTACCAGATGTTGTTGTATTGGTCGATCAGAGAAGAGAATCTAATGCGGTATTAGAAGCTAGAAAATTAGATATCTCATTAGTCTCAATGTTGGATACAAATTGCGATCCTGATTTGTGTGAAGTTCCAATTCCTTGTAACGATGATGCCGTTAGATCTGTGCAACTTATTTTGGGAAGACTTGCAGATGCAATAAATGAAGGTAGAAAAGGCTCTAATGCCGAAAGAAAAAATTAAAATCCAATTTTAAACTTACTATTCACTATTTTTTATTACTTCAAATGGGAAACATTACAGCAAAACTTGTAAAAGATCTTAGAGATAAAACTGGCGCAGGAATGATGGACTGCAAAAAAGCACTTAACGAAACTGAAGGAAATCTAGATAAAGCTTTGGAATGGTTAAGAAAGAAAGGCATAGCTAGTGCTGAAAAGAAATCGGGAAGAGTAGCGGCCGAAGGTTCAATTGGCAGTTATATTCATACTGGATCAAGAGTCGGAGTTTTACTAGAGTTGAATTGTGAAACTGATTTCGTTGCTAGAGGTGATATATTCCAATCTCTGTTGAAGGATGTCTCAATGCAAGTAGCAGCATGCCCAAATGTTGAGTATGTATCAATTGATGAAATACCAGAAGATGTTGTGGAAAAAGAAAAGCAGATTGAAATGGGTAGGGATGATTTATCTGGAAAACCAGAACAAATTAAAGAAAAAATAGTTGAAGGGAGAATAGCAAAAAGACTTAATGAGCTTGTATTGCTTTCACAACCCTACATTAAAGATAGTTCTTTAACAGTTGAGGATCTTGTTAAACAAGCAGCTGCAAAAATTGGGGAAAATATCAAAGTACGACGCTTTACAAGATATACATTAGGTGAAGGTATCGAAAAAAATCAGATGGATTTTGCTGAAGAAGTTGCATCAATGCAAACAAACTAGTCACTTGAATGATTTGAATAATTTCAATAATTACATAGATATAGATAAAATTAATGCTCAATTAGAGAGAGCAGACATACAAAAAAGAAGATTAATTCGAAGTATTTATAGGGAATATGAACTTTACCTTAATCTCTTAAGAGATCTACTTTATATCTCGATAGAAAAAGGGCTTAAAGAAATATATAGTTATCCGTTAATTAATGATAATTTCTTAAATGAAAATGAATTTTTTTGTCTCTTTGAAGAAAAAATAAGTAAATTCATTAATACGAATTTGCCTTTATTAACAGTAGAGCAATTAAAAATAAATGAAATTGAAAAAAACATAAACAAGGAAATTAAATTTAATAGTTTGGGTAGTTCCATAAAAAGTAAAAATGACCAAAATGATAAATTTCAATGTGAAGATGGTTTTCAATTAGAAGAACCTATTCAGTTCAAGATTAATAAAGATATATCTAATACTTCTGAATATTATCAAGCTGATAATTATGAGAATTTAGTATCACTTGATCTAGATAATAATGATCATGATAATTATTTATTAAATAACAAAATTATTGAAAATTTAGGAGTTGAAAAACAATTCATTTCCTCTTTACTTGATTTAATGGAGGAAGTAAAGGTTGAAAATCCAAGATATTCAGAAAAAGATAAAATCAAAAAAATGGATATTTCACCCAAAAATCAAAGCCTAAGAATTTTTGGTTTTATAGACAAGTCATTGGAAAATTTACTTTTGAATCTTTCATACAATATTAACCAAGAATTATTTAAGGCTAATCTAATAAAAAAAATGATATCTAAAGATTCCTTTGAGTTCTTGGTTGGCAAAAAATTGATGATAAAACATCCTTATCCTTTTGTTATTAATTTCGAATTAAACTCAAATCGTTCATCAACAAAAGGCGATAATTTTCCATGTATTATTTTCTTTAATGTATCTACTGTTGAGTTAGAATTTGAAAATTTAAATCTTTCTATTCAAAGGAATAAGATAAATGAGCTAAAAAATCAATTTCAGCGTTTGATTAAAAAAGAGACATACTGGAGGCAAAAAGAAATAACTTTGAATAAGATACGTTGAAAAAATAACTTTTTTTTCAGATGTGACTATTAGCGGAAATAATAATAAATTAATTAAAGATTGGATAAGACCTCTTCAAAAGTCTTTAACTATTGAAACTGAAAACAAATTTATTAATACTCTTGGAAGAGAAAAATACTTTAATGATTATTTGCATGAATCATTAACCAAATTAGATAATCTAAATCTATCAGAGGAATATTTGAGGATATTTAATGAATTTTCAGAAAAATACAATGAATATAATAAATTAGATGATAATCAAAGAAAAAGGTTAATTATAGATACTAGAAAAAGTCTTTATAAACTTAGTAAAACTTTAGAAATAGAAAATCCTAATAATATTTCTAATAAAGTTTTTCTGAATAAAGCTGATTCAAGTTTGTCTCTTGATTCAGATATTTCATTAATAAAAAATGTAGGAAAAGTTTATAAAAATAAGCTTTCTGAACTGGGGATTTTTCATATAAAAGATCTAATTAATTACTTCCCACGAACTTATCTAGACTATACGAATAGAGTTAAGATAATTAATTTAAAACCAGATAATTTATATACTTGCATAGTAAATATTAAAAGATTTTATATTTATAAGAGTACGAAAAATAGTAATTTATCAATAATGAACTTTGTAGTTTCTGACGAAACGTCTTCAATAAAGGTTACAAAATTTTTTTTAGGAAGGAGATTTAGATCTTATTCCTTTTTCTCATCTCAAAAATCTTTGTATACTCCTGGAACTAAATTAGCAATTTCCGGTAAGGTTAAATTGACAGAGTATGGCAAAACTTTTGTAGATCCGCAGATTGAAATTCTTAAGGATAACAATGATAATTTTAATTTCTCAGGCAAAATATTACCCTTGTACTCATTAGGTGAATCATTATCAAATATGAGTTTTATAAAAATTATGAAAAAGGTACTAATTTATGCAAAGGAATATCCAGAAATTTTAAATAATAAGCAACTTGATTCATTATCTTTGTTATCAAAAAGAGAGTCGTTGATCAATATCCATTTCCCATCAACTCAACAGGCACTTATTGAGTCAAAAAAACGTTTGGTTTTTGATGAGTTGTTCCTACTGCAAATAAAGTTCCTACTAAGAAAAAGAAAGACGAACAAAAATATTACTTCTCAACAATTACCTCAAAAGAAATCTTTATTAAAAGAATTTTTAAATACTTTCCCTTTTGAATTAACAAAATCTCAAGAAAATGTTTTAAATGAAATTAAGAAAGATTTATCTAATCCCGTACCAATGTCTAGATTGCTTCAGGGAGATGTTGGAAGCGGTAAAACCATAATTGCAATAGCGTCTCTTTTGCTTGTAATTGAAAAAAACCTTCAAGGTGCATTTATGGTCCCAACTGAGGTATTGGCAGAACAACATTATAAAAATATATTAAAATATTTGAATCCTCTTTTAGTTTCTGTTGAACTACTTACTGGGAATACTCCTCAAAAAAAGAGAAAAGAAATTTTCTCTAATTTGAATAATGGGTTAGTTGATATCCTAGTAGGTACTCATGCATTATTTGAGGATAAAGTCATTTTTAATGAATTAGGGATGGTCGTTATTGATGAACAACACAGATTTGGAGTTACTCAAAGAAATAGATTATTAAGCAAAGGAGAAAATACTAACTTGTTATCAATGACAGCAACACCAATTCCAAGAACTCTTGCTCTTTCCATTTATGGTGATTTAGATGTGAGTCAAATTACAGAACTCCCTCCTGGACGAGTTCCTATAACTACAAAAATAATTTCAGAAGATGATTTAACTAACTTGTTCAAGATTGTTGAAGATGAGATCAATGAGGGAAAGCAAGCTTATGTGATTTTGCCACTTATAGAAGATTCAGAAAAAATGAATTTAAGCTCCGCAAAGAAAACATTCAAATATTTATCAGAAGGGGTCTTTTTTAACAAAAAAGTTGGCTTATTACATGGCAAATTAAGTTCACAAGAAAAGAATGAAGTGATTAATTCTTTTTTAAAGAATGAAATTAATATTTTGGTTTCAACAACTGTAATTGAGGTTGGCATTGATGTACCTAACGCCACAATTATGATTATTTATAATTCGGAAAGATTTGGATTATCACAGCTACATCAATTAAGGGGGAGAGTAGGTAGAGGCTCAACAAAATCTTTTTGTTATCTGGTAACCTCCGATAAAAATGGATTAGAAAATAAACGACTTTGTGTTTTGCAAAAATCTAATGATGGATTTTATATTGCTGAAAAAGACTTGGAGCTTAGAGGACCAGGCCAGATTTTAGGCTATAGACAATCTGGATTACCTGATTTTGTACTGGACAATTTACCTAACAATAAATTTCTTATTGATAAGGCTCGTGAAGAGGCTATTAAGGTTGTTAGTGATGATCCTGATTTAAAAGAAAATGTTGTTTTAAGGAATATACTTATTGATAATTCTGATAATAAATTCATTCATGATTTCTTGAATTGAAAATTATCATTGTAATTTTTGATATATATGCCACTATAAATCAATTGCAAATTTCAATTGAAAATTTGGAATAAAATACCAATTAAAGATAATGGAGATAAATTAATAGCTATACCTAGCTGCTTAAAGTTTTTAGATCCCCACCCTTACTCTCATTTAGGAGCACCTTACAAAGATAAAACTTCTATTTGGAAATTAAGAGAGGAGGTCATAAATAGATTAGTAAAAGCAAATGATTATTTGATATCAAAGAGTAGTTTTAACCTTTTAATTTATGACAGTTGGCGACCCTTAGAGGTCCAGGAATTTATGTTTAAAAGAGCATTTTTATTAGAGTGTAAAAAATACGATATTGATATTTCTTTTGAAAATATAAAATCGCATCCATCTATTTTAAAAAAAGTTGAAAAATTTTGGGCATATCCTTCTTATGACAATAGGTATCCTCCGCCTCATTCAACCGGAGGTGCATTGGATGTTTGTTTATCAGATAAAGACGGAAATCTTGTTGAAATGGGAAGCATGGTTGATCAAATGGATGAGACCTCAAATCCTTATTTTTATGTAAACATAAAGAATGAAGAAGCAATTATTTGGAATAGTAGAAGAAATTTATTAAGGGAAATTATGACTAAATTTGGATTTGCTCAACATCCTAATGAATGGTGGCATTTTAGTTATGGTGATCAATTATGGGCTTGGAAAAATAACAAAGCAAATGCCCTTTATGGAAAAATTTAAATTTTATTGATTTTTATTTAGTAAATTCAATATATAATTTTCATCTTGAGTATTTATAAAATCTCCGAAATCCATATCTAAATTACTCTTCCAATTATCAAATAATGGTTTAATAGTTTTTTCTAAATCGTTAAGTTCCATTCTTTGTAAAAATGGCTTAGCAAGCCTTTGTAGATTTTTACTCCCCCCCAACCATAATTGGTATTTGTTTTGCCCACTTCCAACAAGTGCTAATTCGGCCATATAAGGCCTCGTACATCCATTCGGACATCCTGTCATTCTGAATAAAATTGTCTTTTGTATTTTCAGATCTAATAGTAAATTTTCAATCCTTTTTAATACATCAGGTAATATTCTTTCTGCTTCAGTCATCGCAAGACCACAAAGTGGTAAAGCAGGGCAAGCTAAAGCGTGTCTTTGAATTTCATTAATGTTTTCTAAATTTTCGTATCCAATT
Organism: Prochlorococcus marinus CUG1417; assembly: GCF_017695975.1. Lineage (NCBI taxonomy): Bacteria > Bacillati > Cyanobacteriota > Cyanophyceae > Synechococcales > Prochlorococcaceae > Prochlorococcus > Prochlorococcus marinus. Next base: position 702,142 of record NZ_JAAORN010000001.1, read on the forward strand.
TTTGATAGAGATTTTTGAATTTCACCTTTGTTTTTATTGGCGATATTACAAAGTAAAATATCTTGATTAGGTGTGAGTCTTAAATCTAAATTATATTTTTTAACAATACTTGTAATTGTATTCTTCTTCTCTCCAGATAATCTCCCTGACAATAATGGTAAACCTACGAAATAGGAGGTTTTATTTTGTTTATTCCAACCTAGGTAATCAATAAGAACATTGTCTGGTTCTTTTCTGATTTTTTTAATTTCTTTTTTGAAATACTTATCAAAAAGTATCTTTTTGAACCATTTAATACCTTTTCTATGAAGAAGGTATTTCATTCTCGAATTTTTTCTTGATTTTCTATCACCATAATCTCTTTGAATAGCCACTATGCTTTGAATTAATTCATAAACATCAGGTTCTTCAACATATCCAAGTGGATCTGCAATTCTGGCAAAGGTCTCTTCATTATTATGTGTGCGACCCATACCACCTCCAACATAGAAATTACACCCTTCTAAGTTTCCATCTTTAGAAGTAAAGGCAACTATTCCTATGTCATTGGTAAGAAGATCAACAGAATTGTCCCCAGGAACTGTCACAGCACATTTGAATTTTCTCGGTAAATAAGTTGAACCATAAAGAGGCTCATCTTTTATCCCACTAAAAACATTATCTTTGAATTGGAGCTTCCTAATTGCTTCAATATCTTTGTCAGGTTTTATAGTGTACTCTAAATCTCCATCAGCCCAAAGCTCTAAAAAAGTACCCTGGCCAGCCATTGGGGTTAGAAGATCTGCAACTTTTTTTGCCAACGATCGTGCAATATTATAGTCTGGCGAATCAAATGGAGCCGCAGGGGCCATTACATTTCTATTTATGTCTCCACATGCAGCCAAAGTGGAGCCCATTGAATTTACTATTGTTTGAATTACTTCCTTTAGGTTCTCCTTTCTAATTCCATGCATTTGAAAGGCTTGTCTTGTAGTGGCCCTAAGTGTCCCATTGCCTAGTTTGTCAGATAATTCATCTAATGCTAAATATAATTTCCCAGGAATTTCACCCCCTGGGCTTCTTAACCTAAGCATCATTTGCCAATCTTTACTTTTCCCCGGCCTTCTATTTTCCCTGTTATCTTGTTGATAACTACCATGAAATTTTAATAACTGAACTGCATCATTGGTAAAATGATCGCTCTCATTAACTAATTCTGTAGCAAGTGGTTCTTTTAGAAATTGGCTGCCTTTCTTAAAATTTTCAAATTTAGAAACTTCCAGTCCATTTGCTAAACAAACAGTTTCATCCTTGGTAGATTCTTTTTTCTTTTTTACTTTCTCAACCTTGATCAAAGGACCAAAAAATATCTCTTTTTATACATTAGCGAAAAGCTTATTTAACTGGTAGTAAATTATAGTAAGTGAAGTCATATTTTTTTCTTGTCTAAATATTTACTTGAGATAGGAACAGAAGAGTTACCCGCAAAATTTTCTCATTCTGTTCTAGAACAATTTAAATCTCTACTAGAATTTGAATTGAATAAAAAGTTAATCAAATTCGAACATATAGTTGTTACCTCCACACCAAGGAGGATAGTTCTACTACTCGAAGGTTTAGTTGATTATGCAGAAGATAAGATAATAGAAAGAAAAGGACCTAAAGCAAATTCAGCTTATTTAAATGGAACTCCTACTAATGCTGCTTTAGGATTTGCTAATAGCTTAGATATAGATGTAGGTGATCTAGAAATAAAAAATACAGAAAAGGGTGATTTTGTATTTGGAAAGAAAATTGAGAAAGGACTATCAACAAAAATTTCTTTGTCTTCGATTATCCCAAAATTAGTAAAGAGTCTTCAAGGTCCCCGATTTATGAAATGGGGGGCTGGGAACATCAAATTTTCAAGACCTATTAGGTGGATTGCCTCTATTTATAATGATGAAATTCTTGATTTTGAATTTGATGAATGTGATCCAAAGATCAAAATAAGTAATAGAACAAAAAGTCATAGGTTAATCAATGAAATTTTAGAAGTTCAGAATCCTGATGTTTTTTTTGAATTATTGAAACGAAATAGAGTAATAGCTATTCGAAAAGAAAGAAAAGAAAAAATTGAAAGTTTAATAAATCAGGCATCTAAATCTTTAAATCTTAAACCTGACCTTTCAGAAGGATTACTAAATGAACTTACCGATTTAGTTGAATGGCCAGATTTAATTATTGGCAAATTTAGTGATGAATTTCTTGATCTTCCGGTTGAAGTTCTCTCAACAGTCATGAAAAGTCATCAGAGATACGTTCCTCTTTTATTGAAAAACAAAAGTTTTTCTAAACTAGATTTAAGCTCTGAAAAAAATATTAGTACAAGTTTCTGCGTTATTTCAAATGGTCTTGAAGAATCAAATAATAATATTGCCAAAGGTAATGAGAAAGTACTGAGGGCTAGATTTTCAGACGCAAAGTTTTTTGTAGAAAGTGACAAAAAAGTTGCTTCAGTCGAAAGAAATGAAAAGCTTAAATCTGTTTCCTATTTGAAAGGACTTGGAAATATATTTCAAAGGGTAGAAAGGATAGAGGAAGTTACTAAAAAAATTCTTAAATTTTTAAATGATAATTCTTTAGAAGAAAAAAAAATAATAGAAGCTACTAAATACTGTAAAAACGACTTATGTAGCGAAATCGTTTTCGAATTTCCTGAGCTGCAAGGAATAATGGGTGGTAAATATCTTAAATATGAGGGATTTAGTGAGGATGTTTGCTTGGCTGTCGCTGAACATTATTTACCTTCATTTTATAAAGACGCTTTGCCCTCGACAAAATATGGTGCAATAGTTTCTATAGCAGATAAGGTCGAAACTTTAATAAGTATATTTATATCTGGTAAGCGTCCCAGTGGATCATCTGATCCTTATGCTTTAAGAAGAAATTTGAATGGAGTGATTAAAATAATTTGGGATTATGAACTTGATTTGCCTTTAGATAAATTATTTAATGAACTTATTGATTTTTGGAAAATCGCATTCCCAAATTTAAACTTCTCAAGAGAAACAGTATTTAAAGATTTAAATGAATTTTTAGTTCAAAGAATTGTTGGTCATCTAGAGGAAATATCACTAAGTAAAGAATTAATAAAGGCCGTTTGCTTTTCTGATGAATTATCTCAACAAAGAGCATTGAATATTGTGGATCTTAAATATAGGATTAAATCAATTATGCATTTTAAAGAAAAGGACAAATTATTTGAAATCCAGAAGGTAATTTCTAGGGTAAGCAAATTAGCTAATAATAGTGATCTTTCAACAGACGTTCTTTCAATAAGAGATTATGTGAACACAAAACTTTTTGAAAAAGATTGTGAGTTGAAAGTTTTTGAATTTATTGGAGAATTAGAAAAACTTTTTTCGGAAGGTTATTGTAATTATTTTAAACTTCTAAATTTGTTTGAGATTAATATAAATACTATCGAGGATTTATTTGATAATGAAAAGGGAGTCCTAATAATGTCAGATGATTTGAAAAAAAGAAATAATAGACTCAATTTGTTGAGCTTAATTAGAAATTATTCTCTAAAACTAGCAGACTTTACACTTTTGAACTTTTAACTTTAATGCCTCCCTTTATTGAATAATTTTCTAGCATTTTTTCTACTTCTTTATTTTCCCTGACAGCACTATCAACTGGTTTATATTTTAGAGGTGCCAAGGCTTTCCCTCTTAAAATAGAACCAAGTGTAAGCATTGTAATTTTAAGTTGCTGTAATGGTTTCATAGAGACAACTTTTTTGTATAAGTAACTATCAAAAGTAAGTCTTTGTACATCCATGTCATCACACATCTCAACAAAGGCTTCTCTTGCAGAATCATTTCTGTAGAAAATATTTTGAAGGATTTCAAGCACCTTATAAGTTGTGCCATATTTTTTATCCCATTTTTTAAGATAGTTTTTTAAATCTTTTTCTGATGGAATTACTTGACCATTTTTTGATGCTTCAACAATTTCTTCAGCGCACATTCTCCCGCTCTTTGCAGCAAAATAAATACCCTCTCCAGAACTCTTTGTAACATAACCTGCTGCATCACCAACCAAAGCCATTCTCCCAACGACTCTTCTTGGTCTTGGATGCTCAGGTATGGGATGTGCTTCTACCTTTATTACTTCACCATTAACAAGTCTTTTCTTAGCTCTATTTCTTACACCCTCTTGAAGCCCTTTAATTAATGACTGATTCTTTTGCATAGTTCCAGTACCCACAGCAACATGATCATATTTAGGAAATACCCACCCATAAAAATCTGGAGAAACATCTGTGCCGACATACATTTCAGCAAGATCTTCGTAGTAACTCATTTCTTCTTTAGGTAGTTTGATTCTCTCCTGAAATGCAATAGCAACTTTGTAATCCCCTGCATCCATCGCTTTCGCGACTCTACTATTGGCCCCATCAGCACCGATTAAAAGGTCAACAGTAAGCTCCTTAAGTTCTCCTTTTTTATCTCCATTCGTGAAATCTGAATAGGAGAGTTTATACGGCCCTTGATTATTATCACCAGTATCAATAGAAGTAACTAATCCATTTATTAGTGTTGCCCCAAGATCTGATGCTCTATTACGCATAAAAGCATCCATAACTTCCCTTCTACACATACCAATAAACTCATTATCACTTTTCCCGTAAACTCTATCTAGACTTATGTCTACCTCTCTATTCGATGGAGATATCATTCTCATATGCCTTACTTTTCTATCAATAATTGACTCAGGTAAATCAAATTCTTCTACCATGCAAAGCGGAATAGCTCCTCCACAAGGTTTCGCATTATCTAGTTTTCTCTCGAAGAGCCAAGTTTTTATTCCAGCTTTAGCAAGTATTTCTGCAGCACATGAACCACTTGGACCTCCACCAATAACAGCTACCCTCAACATATGAAAAAAAAATAATACTGTATATAAAAACTACATCTTTTTTGCTTATAAAAGTGCATTTCTTAAAATAATAGTTAATATCGAAATATCTTTTCCAAATTCACTTCTAAATATTGGAACTAAACAAAGATATCGATCAATTTGATATACCACTTGCCAAAAGAACCTACCTAAATAATCCAAATTCAACATTATTAAAGAAATTATTAGTATTTTCTCCATTTCTTTTTCTTATCTTTTCTGTGGCTGCATTGCGATTAATCAGAAATATAGAGATAGGATCTCTTGGCAATATAAATGTTCAGGTTCAGACAAATCACGACCATAGAATTTTGGGCCATTTACCCTATGCTGAAATTCCTAAGGAGAAGCTAGTTTTAATTGAGCCCAATATTCAAGTTCACATTGATATGCGTGATTCTTTGTTGGAGATGAGGGATGAAGCAAAAAAGAATGGGATATACTTAGTTTTCTTGAGTGGTTATAGATCAATAAATTTGCAAAACGAAATCTTCTATTCTCTTAAATCTATTAGAAATCAGGAAGCTTCAGAAAGAGCTAGGGTTTCAGCCCCCCCTGGATATTCTGAGCATAGTACTGGTTTTGCAATTGATATTGGTGATGCTACTCAAAGAGAAACAGACTTTGAGACCGAATTCGAAAATACTGATGCCTTTAAGTGGTTAATAAAGAATGCAGCTAAATTTCATTTCAAGTTATCGTTCACCAAAGATAATAAATTTATAGATTATGAACCTTGGCATTGGAGATATGAGGGGTCAATTGAAGCTTTAAAGGTTTTTGAAAATTCAAATAGAAAATCATAAATCTAATTCATTAAATTAAGTTATTCAATAAGATTATGTTTTTCAAAGTCTTAAAGAGAAAATTTTCATAATAAGCATTCTTTGAGTTAGCCTTAATAAAGTTAATCTACTATTTATATAAAATTTATAAATGTCATCTTCGATAAAAGAAATTAGGAATGTTGCAATTATTGCGCACGTAGATCATGGTAAGACAACTCTTGTGGACGCATTATTATCTCAATCAGGAATATTTAGAGACAATGAAGTCATCCCCACATGCGTGATGGATTCGAATGATCTAGAAAGAGAAAGAGGGATAACAATACTCTCAAAAAATACTGCTGTGAATTACAAAGATACCAGAATTAACATTATAGATACACCAGGACATGCAGATTTTGGAGGAGAAGTAGAAAGGGTTTTGGGAATGGTTGATGGTTGTCTACTTATCGTTGATGCTAATGAGGGGCCAATGCCTCAAACAAGATTTGTTTTGAAAAAAGCATTAGAAAAAGGACTTAGGCCTATAGTTTTTGTAAATAAAATTGATAGGCCAAGAGTAGTCCCAGAAATAGCAATTGATAAGGTATTGGATTTGTTCTTAGAACTAGGAGCAGATGATGATCAATGTGATTTTCCTTATCTTTTTGGAAGCGGCCTTTCTGGTTTTGCAAAAGAAGAGATGGAATCTAATAGTGACAATATGATGCCTCTTTTTGAAGCTATTATTAGACATGTTCCACCTCCAGTAGGTGATGCCAACAAGCCTCTTCAGCTACAAATAACTACTTTGGACTATTCTGATTTCTTAGGGAGAATAGTAATTGGAAAGATCCATAATGGAACTATAAAAAACGGCCAACAGGCTAGTTTAATTAAAGAAAACGGAAAAACTATTAAAGGCAAGGTTAGTAAGCTTTTAGGATTTGAAGGATTACAAAGAATTGATATAAATGAAGCATTTGCAGGTGATATTGTTGCTGTTTCTGGTTTCGATGACGTCAATATTGGTGAGACCATAGCATGTCCCGATTCTCCCCATCCACTTCCATTAATCAAAGTTGATGAACCTACCTTAAATATGACTTTTGTTGTTAATGATTCTCCATTCGCGGGTAAAGAGGGGAAATTTGTTACTAGTAGACAATTAAAAAATAGATTGGAAAGGGAACTTTTAACAAATGTTGCCCTAAGGGTCGAAGAAACTGATTCTCCCGATAGATTTTCAGTTTCAGGAAGAGGAGAATTACATTTAGGTATTTTGATTGAAACTATGAGAAGAGAAGGGTTTGAGTTTCAAATCTCACAACCTCAAGTGATTTTCAGAGAAATTGATAATGTTGAATGTGAGCCTATTGAGACTTTGGTTTTAGATGTACCTGAAGTATCCGTTGGCTCTTGTATTGAGAAACTTGGATCGAGAAAAGCAGAAATGAAAAATATGCAGACAAGTTCAGATGGGAGAACTCAATTAGAATTTCTTGTGCCATCAAGAGGACTTATTGGGTTTCGCGGTGAATTTGTTCGTATAACTAGAGGTGAAGGTATCATGAGTCACTCATTTTATGAATATAAACCTAAAACAGGAGATTTTGAAACCAGAAGAAATGGAGTCCTTATAGCTTTTGAGGAAGGTGTGGCCACATTTTATGCATTAAAGAATGCTGAAGACAGGGGAGTATATTTCATTAAACCTGGGGTTAAAGTTTATAAGGGAATGATAATTGGGGAGAATAATCGACCACAAGATCTTGAGTTGAATATATGTAAAACTAAGCAGTTGACAAATATGAGGTCTGCAGGGGCAGAAGAACTCGATACTTTGCAGTCACCTGTTGATATTACGCTTGAAAGAGCGCTCGAATATATTGGTCCAGATGAAATGCTAGAGGTAACACCTGATTCAATAAGAATGAGAAAAATAAATAAAAAGAAAAGAAATTAATAATTAATTTCATGAACGAAGAAAGTACAAAAAGTTTTAAAGATTCTCTTTTTACTGCTTTAAATCTTTTTAACAATCATGAATGGTATGAGGCTCATGATGCTTTTGAAGAAATATGGAATTCCGTTGATGGAGACGAAAGACAAGTTATTCAAGGAATTTTACAAGTATCTGTCTCTCAGTTTCACTTAAGTAAGGGTAATTTGAATGGAGCTACTATTTTGCTTGGAGAGGGTTTAGGTAGAATAAAAACTAGAACTAAGATTGATTTAGGAATTGATCTTGAATCCTTCTGCCAATGTTTGGAAGATTTATTGAGGAAATTACAATATGAAGAGCTATTAAATGAGAACGATAAGCCTTTTTTGAAACCTCTTTGATGAATATGAATTTATCTTTATCTTTAATGAAATTATTATTGTCTATTCCAGATTTTTTTCAAGAAAACAAGAAAACTAATCAATCTCAAGAAAAATGAACCTAAAGATTCATAAAGTATCCCTTTCAATTAAAGGAAGATTAATCGTAAATGATGTTTCTATAATTGTAAATCCAGGAGAAGTTGTAGGTTTGATGGGACCTAATGGTGCGGGGAAAACTACCACTTTTAATCTTGCCGTTGGGAATATAAAACCTGATAAAGGTGAAATTTTAATGAATGGAAAAAATATAACCAATCTCCCTCTCCCAATTAGATCAAGACTTGGTTTGGGTTATTTAACTCAAGAAGCGAGTATATTTAGGGACCTAACTGTTAAGGATAATATAGATTTAGCTTTGCAGAATTCATCTTATAGTAGAGCAGCAATTAGAAATAGAAGAGAACAATTAATTAATGAATTTAATCTGAATAACTTTGTAGATAATTATGGTTATCAACTTTCAGGAGGAGAGAGGAGGAGGTGTGAGATAGCTAGATCTCTCACGGTAGGCAGAAAGGGACCTAAATATTTGTTATTAGACGAACCTTTTGCTGGGATCGATCCTCTAGCTGTTAATGATCTAAAGAAACTAATTCTTAAATTAAGTAGTGATGGGGTGGGGATTCTCATTACAGACCATAATGTGAGGGAAACCCTTCTTATTACTAACAAATCATATGTATTAAGTGAAGGAAAAATTTTAGCTAAAGGTTCATCAAGTGAATTGGCTGATAATCCAATAGTCAAGAAGTATTATCTAGGAGATAATTTCAAACTTTGAAAAACTTTTTTAAAAATAAATTAAAACTTTATTATTAAAGATTTACTCATATAAGTGGGATTTTAATTATTATTTGTTTGTCATTAATTATTAAAACTTGAGAAATTTCTAGAAATGATACTAGATAATTTTTTTAAAAATTTAATATATGAACCGGTTTCAGTTTTAGGTCTTTTAGTTTTTTATTTTTTATTAATTAACTTACCACTTTCTTTGGGTGCAGTTTTTAAAAAAAAGTCTTCTTCTGCTGTAAGACTTATTACGATTTTAGTGAACTTATTAATAACATTACAATTACTTTTTAGGTGGTCAATCTCTGGTCATTTTCCTATTAGTAATTTGTATGAATCTCTTTATTTTCTTACTTGGGGTATCACATTAGGTCAACTATTGGTTGAAAGAGAATACCAAGCTCCAATAATTCCCTCAATTGCCATACCTATTGAGTTACTAACTGTGGCTTTTGCTTGTTTTGTTTTGCCTGAGGATTTGAAATTATCATCCAATTTAGTTCCAGCTTTAAGGTCTAGTTGGTTAGTAATGCATGTTAGCGTCGTAATGCTTAGTTATGCAGCATTAATAATAGGTTCTTTACTTTCTATGTCCGTTTTGTTTATTAATAAAAATAAGCCGCTTCAAATCAGAAGTAGTTCTACAGGTATAGGAGGATTTAAACTTTCAAATAGTTACCCTGTAAATGATTTAGTTGAACCTATTGAATTTTCTCATTCGGAAGAATTAGATACATTAAGTTATCGTTCTATATTAGTAGGTTTTGTTCTTTTGACTCTCGGATTAATTTCAGGAGCAGTTTGGGCTAATGAGGCCTGGGGTACATGGTGGAGTTGGGATCCAAAAGAAACATGGGCATTTATCTCATGGTTGTTTTATGCTGCTTATCTGCATATGAGAATAAGCAAGGGTTGGCAAGGACGCAAACCAGCATTATTAGCATCTACAGGCTTTTTAGTGGTTTTAGTATGTTACTTAGGAGTTAATTTCTTAGGAATAGGGTTACATAGTTATGGCTGGATATTTGGGTGATTTGTTAATCTCTCAGAATATTTATTGAGGTTCAGAAAGAACATTCCCCTTTTGAGCTTCTTGTGCAACTTTTCTCAAGTCATCACATCCCTCTTTTAATGTTGGATAAGCAAACATTCCACTACCTGCAATAAAACAATTAGCTCCAGCATCTGCACATTGTGAAATAGTCCAATTTGCTTTTATTCCTCCATCAACTTCAATGTCGACATTTAAGTTTTTTTCGATAACAAAGTTTCTTATCTCTCTGATTTTATTAAGCATTGTTGGTATATAAGCTTGTCCACCAAAGCCTGGATTAACTGTCATAACTAAAACATGATCAACCATGTCCATAATGTTTTTAATCATTTCAAAGGGAGTATGAGGGTTTAATGCAACGGAAGGAGATCCTCCTAAATCTCTTATTCTTCCAAGAACTCTATGCAAATGAATATTTGCTTCCGCATGAGCTATTACTACTCCTGGTTCACCATTCGCTCCCTTTGTGGCGTTTACATAAGATTCAAGCATGGTTTCACAGTTGTATTGACTCACCATTAATTGAGTTTCAAAAGGGACATCGCAATATTTCCTGCATGCCGCAATCATTTCAGGACCGAATGTGAGATTTGGCACGAAATTCCCATCCATTACATCAAATTGAATTCTATCTACTCCAGCTTCCTCGAGCTCTTTCACACATGCCCCCATATTTGCCCAATCTGCTGGTAAAACTGATGGAATTATTTGAATTGGTCTATTAACACCAGCTAAAATTGTTTGATTTGACTCAGTCATTTAATTTTTAAAATATTTAATAAAGATACTATATTTGGTTGTTTATTCCTAATTTCAAGTCACGGCCTGATAAAGTATCACCTGTAAAGAGTTAAAAAAAGCTTACTAGCATAATAATTCTTATAAAAAATGACATTTTTTATGAGATCATACTCAAAACCTTTAAGAAAATCCTCAAAATTTAATTGTGAATCAAACTTTAATTCAAGAAATTCTCGAAGTTGTCGAGCAAGCAGCTATTGCCTCAGCAAAACTAACAGGTCTTGGTCAAAAAGATGAAGCTGATGCTGCAGCTGTAGAAGCAATGAGATTGCGAATGGGCAAAATTGAAATGAAAGGGAAAATTGTCATTGGAGAAGGTGAAAGAGATGAAGCACCTATGCTTTATATAGGTGAAGAGGTTGGGAGTGGAAATGGCCCAGGGGTTGACTTTGCAGTAGATCCTTGTGAAGGAACAAATCTTTGTGCGAATAATCAAAGAGGCTCTATGGCGGTTTTAGCTGCCTCTGATACTGGTGGTCTTTTCAATGCACCTGATTTTTACATGAACAAATTAGCAGCGCCTCCTGCGGCTAAAGGTAAGGTGGATATTAGAAATTCAGCTACTGAAAACTTGAAGATACTTAGTGATTGCTTAGGCCTTTCTATTGATGAGCTTACAGTAGTTGTAATGGATAGAACTAGGCATAAAGATTTAATTAAGGAGATTCGAGGATGTGGTGCAAAAGTACAACCGATTTCTGATGGTGATGTTCAAGCTGCGATTGCATGTGGTTTCGCAGGTACTGGAACACATTGCTTGATGGGTATAGGTGCAGCTCCAGAGGGCGTTATTTCAGCTGCTGCTATGAGAGCTCTCGGCGGACACTTTCAAGGACAACTAGTGTATGATCCAGCCATCGCTCAAACTTCTGAATGGGCTGATTACACAAAAGAAGGAAATATAAAACGTCTTAATGAAATGGGCATAACAGATATAGATAAAATCTATGAAGCGAATGAATTGGCATCGGGAGAAAATGTTGTTTTCGCTGGAAGTGGAATAACTGATGGATTATTATTTGACGGTGTTAAATTTGAAAGGGATTGTGTTAGAACAAGTAGTCTAGTAATTAGTACATTAGATAGTACTGCAAGGTTCACAAATACTGTCCATATAAAAGATGGTGCTAAGAGTATCAGCCTTTAAAAATTCACTTTTGATTTTATGCATATTGTTGTCGTCGGACTGAGTCATCGCACGGCACCTGTTGAAGTGCGTGAGAAGTTAAGTATTCCTGACCAATCCATAACAGAGTCATTGAAGGCGTTAAAAGCTTTCTCTGATGTATTAGAGGTGTCAATTTTAAGTACCTGTAATAGGCTGGAAATATATGCGCTAGTAAAGGATAAAAATACTGGAATTTCGTCAATTAAAGAATTCATATCAGAATATTCTGGAATTACTTTTGAAGATTTAAATCCACATCTTTTTTGCTTCAGACAAGAAGAAGCAGTTTTGCATTTAATGAAAGTCTCGGCAGGACTCGATAGCCTCGTTTTAGGGGAAGGACAAATCCTCTCGCAGGTAAAAAAAATGATGAGATTAGGTCAAGAGAATCAATCTACTGGACCAATTCTTAATAGATTATTAACTCAATCAGTTAGTACAGGTAAAAAAGTAAGATCCGAAACAAATTTAGGAACTGGAGCCGTGTCAATCAGTTCAGCAGCGGTAGAACTAGCTCAATTAAAAATTGGACAAGAAAAGGGTTTTGATAATCTTGTAAGTTTGGAATCAGAGAACGTTCTTGTTGTTGGCGCCGGACGAATGAGTAGGCTTTTAATAACTCATTTAAAATCAAAAGGATGTCATAAACTTATCCTTTTAAATAGAAATATTGATAGAGCATTAAATCTTGCTCAAGACTTCCCTGATTTAGAGATTGTTTGTAAAGGGTTAAACCAATTAGAAGAAAACATATCATTATCTTCGCTTGTTTTCACCAGTACTGCTTCTGAAGAGCCAATTATTGATCTCAGAAAAATTGAAAAAATAAATTTGAGTAATAGACTTAAATTTATTGATATTGGTGTTCCGAGAAATATATCTAATGATGTCAAACAACATGAATTTGTAAAATCATTCGATGTTGATGACTTACAAGAGGTCGTTTCAAGAAATCAAGAATTTAGACAGAAAATAGCAAAGGAAGCGGAATCTTTAGTAGAAGAAGAAAGGATCATTTTTCTAGAGTGGTGGGCAAGTTTAGAGGCCGTTCCAGTAATTAATAAACTTAGATCAGATTTGGAGTTAATTCGAAAAGAGGAATTGCAAAAAGCACTTAGCAGAATGGGGCCAGATTTTTCAGCTCGAGAGAGAAAAGTTGTGGAAGCTCTGACTAAAGGAATAATTAATAAAATACTTCATACGCCTGTTACCAAGTTGAGAAGTCCTCAATCAAGAGAAGAAAGACAAGTTTCTTTGAAAATCGTTGAAAAATTGTTTTCTTTGGTAGAAGAGGATAAAAATAACTAACTTTTTACGATTTATATTAAGTTTTACCAGTGATTTATCGAAATACCTTTGTAAACTGACCATTTGAATTTCTAAATATGCCCATAATCAGTTACTTTAAGTAGTTGTATATATACCTCCATTAGATTGAATGAAGCGTGTGTTGGCCATAATCCTCGGAGGAGGAAAAGGTTCTAGACTTTACCCTCTAACAAAAATGAGGGCTAAACCTGCTGTGCCTTTGGCAGGAAAGTATCGTTTGATAGATATTCCCATTAGTAATTGTATAAATTCAGGCATTGAAAAAATGTACGTATTGACCCAGTTCAATAGTGCATCTCTAAATAGACATATAGGAAGAACCTATAATTTAAATGGCCCTTTCGGCCAAGGATTTGTGGAGGTTTTAGCGGCACAACAGACTCCTGATAGTCCGAAGTGGTTTGAAGGTACTGCTGATGCTGTAAGAAAATATCAATGGTTATTTCAAGAATGGGATGTTGATGAATATTTAATATTGTCAGGTGATCAACTGTACAGAATGGACTACAGTTTATTTGTTCAACATCATAGAGATAATGATGCTGATTTAACTGTTGCAGCTTTGCCTGTTGATGAAGCTCAAGCAGAAGGTTTTGGCTTAATGAGAACCGATGATGTAGGAAATATAAAAGAATTTAGTGAAAAGCCTACTGGAGAGAAGTTGAAGGCTATGGCAGTAGATACTTCAAAATTTGGGTTAAGTAAGGAGTCGGCTGCCGAAAAACCATATCTAGCCTCTATGGGTATTTACGTTTTTAGCAGAAATACTCTTTTCGATCTTCTAAATAAATTTCCTAATTATACGGATTTTGGTAAGGACATAATTCCAGAGGCCCTCAAGAGAGGCGATACTCTTAAAAGTTATGTATTCGATGATTATTGGGAAGATATAGGCACCATTGGGGCATTCTTTGAGTCAAACCTTGCATTGACTGAGCAACCCAAACCTCCATTTAGTTTTTATGATGAGAAATTTCCAATTTATACTAGACCTAGATTTTTACCCCCTTCTAAACTTGTAGATGCTCAAATTACTGATTCAATTGTTTGTGAAGGTACAATTTTGAAGTCATGCAGTATTTTACATTGTGTTTTAGGTGTAAGAAGCAGGATTGAAAGTGACTCGGTTCTCGAGGATACTCTTGTTATGGGAGCCGATTTCTTTGAATCTCCTGAAGAGAGGATTGCATTAAGAAAAGGGGGCGGAACACCTCTTGGAGTAGGTGAAGGGACTACTGTAAAAAGAGCAATTCTCGATAAGAATACAAGAATTGGTGATAATGTCGTGATTATTAATAAAGATCGAGTAGAAGAAGCAGATAAGCCAGAATTAGGCTTCTATATCAGAAATGGAATTGTTGTAGTTGTTAAAAATGCAACTATTGCAAATGGAACTGTTATTTAAATCTTTTCCATCATTTTTCGCTGACATAAGTGTTTTTTTTGAGCAATTTTGTTGAGTTGCAGGCACACTATATTTATTGAGTTTTTTAATTTTTTATGTCCAAGGCACATTTTGGTTTAATAGGTCTTGGTGTTATGGGCGAAAATTTAGTTCTTAACGCAGAGAGAAATGGATTTTCTAGTGTAGTTTTTAATAGGACTTTCTCAAAAACCGAAGAATTTTTACAAGGTCGCGGCCTTGGCAAGAATATAGAAGGAGCTGAAACTCTTCAAGAATTTGTTAATAAGCTAGAGAGACCTAGAAGAATTCTCATGATGGTAAAAGCTGGGCCAGCAACAGATGCTGTTATTGATAATATTTCTGGATATCTCGAGGAAGGAGATTTATTAATAGATGGCGGTAACTCTCAATTTAAAGATACAGAAAGAAGGGTGAATACTCTTGAAAGTAAAAGTTTTGGATACATTGGGATGGGAGTCTCTGGAGGTGCTAAAGGAGCTCTAGAGGGTCCAAGTATGATGCCCGGTGGTACTAAGGCTTCATATGATGCAATAGAAAGCTTACTAACAAAAATGGCTGCCAAAGTTGAAGACGGACCATGTGTTGCATATGTTGGACCAGGAGGCTCAGGTCATTTTGTAAAAACTGTTCATAACGGAATTGAATATGGAATTGAACAAATACTTGCAGAAGCTTATGACCTTATGAAGAGAGTTAAAGGTATGAATGGACAGCAGATGTCAGAGGTATTTGGTATTTGGAATAATACTGATGAATTAGCTTCTTATCTTGTTGAGATAACAGAGATTTGTCTAAATACAAAAGATGAGATAACTGGAGATGATGTCGTTGAAAAAATATTAGATAAGGCTGGCCAGAAAGGTACAGGTTTATGGACTGTTGTAAGTGCTCTAGAACTGGGGGTATCAGTCCCAACTATTTATGCATCTTTAAATGCAAGAGTAATGAGTTCTTTAAAAGAGCAACGTAGTGAGATTGAAAAAACTATTCCATCTAAAGAGATAGAGGATTTTGATTTAGGAAATATATCAGATGGAATGAAACCTTTATTTGATGCTGTAGTCCTTGCCACAATTGCTAGCTATGCCCAAGGTATGGATATTTTAAGAGAAGCATCTGCGGTATATAACTATGATTTGAATATGCCGTCAATTGCTCAAATATGGAAAGGTGGTTGCATAATTAGATCAAAATTATTAAGTAAAATTCAAGATGCTTATAACAAAGAACCTAATCTAAAAAATTTAATTTTTGATGATTGGTTTAATAATGAAGTTGCGACAAGATTAGATAACTTAGCTAAAGTAGTTTCTCTATCCACAAAGGCAGGTATACCAGTTCCATGTTTATCTAGTACTTTAGATTATTTGAATAGTTATAGAACCAATAGACTTCCTCAGAATCTTGTTCAGGCAATGAGGGACTGTTTCGGTTCTCATACATATGAAAGAATTGATAGGGAAGGTAGTTTTCATACTGAATGGATGAAATGATTGAAAAGGTCAAAAATGGATACACCTTAAATATATACAAAGACAAGTTAGAACTATCAACAGCGGTTTTTAATTTTATTCAAAGCCACATTATTCATACCTTAAAAAAGAAAGACAGATTCAAATTTTGTGTAAGTGGAGGTTCAACTCCTAAATCTGTGTATCATCTCTTATCTAATAATGATCTTAGATGGGATATGGTTGATGTCTTTTTAGGAGATGAAAGATGTGTTGATCCAAATTCAGAATTAAGTAACTCGTTAATGTTGAGAAATTCTTTGTTAACTAATTTTGGATCTAAAGCTTATTTTTATGAAATTTTCAATGATCTAAACGCTGATGATGAAACTACCAAAAATCAATTTATTTCTAAATTATTTGAAAAATGCGGATCAAACCCGCCCTCATTTGATTTGACTTTGTTAGGTCTTGGAGACGATGGTCATACAGCTTCATTATTTCCTTATCAAAAAAATAACAATGTAGATGATTTTGTGATTTTTAATGAAGGCAAAGGATTAAAAAGAATTTCATTAACGCCAAAGGTTCTTTCAGCCTCATCAAAGATAGTATTTTTGGTTAGTGGAGCTAATAAAAGAATTGCTCTTGAGAGGTTGTTAGATGAGAAAGAGCCGCCAGATAGAACACCATCAAAATTAATAAAATCTATTAATCAAATTTCAATATTTTGCGATCAGGATTCAGCAAAAGAATTAGAAATTTAGTTAAAGTCTATTAATAATTTAAATTATTTAATGAGTAAGAAAAAATTTTTATTCCAGAAAAAGGAGTTCGATGGTTGGAAAACATTAAATGATACTGTTATGGGCGGATCAAGTTCAGCTTTTTGTGAAATTTCAAATTCTGGTTTGTTATTAAAGGGTAATATTGTCGAGAAAGCTGGAGGATTTGTTAGTTGTAGATCGCCTATTTATAAACCCTCTTTAAATGTATCTGAATATTCATCCTTCGAATTAAATATTGATGGACAAGGAAGAACTTTTAAATTTGCTGTTGCTTGTGAAGATGATCTTCTTGGACTAACCGAATTTATTCCTGGTGGTCTTAGATGGATTAAATCATTCCCAACAAAAAAATTCGGAACGACAAATGTTCAAATTCCGTTTAGTGAGCTAAAACCTTCAGTAAGAGCTAATAAGGTACGGTTCCCATTTAAATTCAAGCCTTCTAAAATTAGAAGACTGCAACTACTACACTCTAAGTTTGGTGATGATGGATTACTTAATAATGAGTTTAAACAGGGTTCCATAAAAGTTTTAATTAAATCAATAAGTGTTATTTGAAAATCCATCTAAAAATATAGAGAGCTTAATCGCTAAGTCAGCAGATTTAACAAATAAACCTTTTGTGCATTCTGTCGTAAAAATAAATGGTGAATACGAAATCGAAGAAGGAGATATTGATTTGACGGTTAATATCTTATGTCGAGATAAAGAAGGTAAAAGATTAGAAATTTACGATCTTGAATTAGAACTTTTTAAATCAAATAAAGAGTTAGTTTTAGTTATTTCTAAGCTTAATTTTCCTGATGAACCAATATTGTGGTGTGGAGTTAAAACATTGTGGATGAATAGCAATAATGGAAAAAAATGCAACTCACCAAAATACAGCGCTAGATTGGAAAACCTAGCAAATAGGATAAAAAGCTTTATTGATTAAGAAAATAAATTTTGAGCTGATCTATAAATCAGTAACTGCCCCTAAACTTGATGTGCTTACGATTTTCGAATATTTTGAAAGTATCCCTCTCTTGTATTTTGGTTCAGGCTTTACCCAATCCTTTTTTCTTTTTTCTAATTCTTCGTCAGATAAATCAACTTCAATAAGTTGCTTTACAGCATCTACTGTAATTAAATCACCTTGTTTTATTAGAGCAATATTTCCGCCAACAGCAGCCTCTGGGGCTATATGACCCACAACTAAACCATAAGTACCTCCGCTAAATCTGCCATCGGTAATTAAGGCTACCTTCTCTCCGAGCCCTTGACCAACAATTGCAGATGTTGGAGCTAACATCTCTCTCATGCCTGGTCCTCCTACAGGTCCTTCGTTTCTAATAACAACAACATCACCAGCTTTGATATCATTATTCAATATCGATTTTAAACAATCCTCTTCACTTTCAAAGATCCTTGCTGGACCTGTTAATACAGGGTTTTTTACTCCGCTAATTTTAGCTACGGAACCTTCGCTCGCTAAGTTACCTTTTAATATCGCTAGGTGCCCCTTTTGATAAAGAGGATTATCTATGTCTCTTATGACTTTTTGATTTGTTGGAGGCTTATCTGGAATATTCTGTAAGTATTCTGAGATAGTTTTCCCTTCAATATTTTTGCAATCGCCATGAATTAATCCTGCATTCAAAAGTATTTTCATTACTTGTGGAATCCCACCTGCATTATGAAGATCCACCGTAACATATTTACCACTCGGTTTAAGGTCACAAATAACGGGTACTTTTTGTCTGATTCTCTCAAAATCATTAATGTTGATATCTATTCCTGCAGTATTTGCAATTGCTAAGATGTGCAATACCGCATTTGTTGAACCCCCAATTGCCATAATGACTGAAATTGCATTCTCAAATGCTTTCTTCGTCATTAGGTCTAGAGGTCTTATA
The DNA here is from genome assembly GCF_017695975.1 of Prochlorococcus marinus CUG1417. Classification (NCBI taxonomy): domain Bacteria; kingdom Bacillati; phylum Cyanobacteriota; class Cyanophyceae; order Synechococcales; family Prochlorococcaceae; genus Prochlorococcus; species Prochlorococcus marinus. The sequence goes on from NZ_JAAORN010000001.1 coordinate 720,927, forward strand.
TCTTTTTCTATCGCAGAGACTAATATCTCAGCACTTTTATCTGCACTTAGTTCTTTTTCAAGATCTTCAGCAGCCATAGTGGAACTGTGAGGAAGACTTAACCCTAACACTTCAATAACAGCAGACATTGTATTAGCTGTAAACATCCCTCCACAACTACCAGCACCGGGAATACAATTTTTCTCAACTTGGATTAGCCTTTCTTCATTGATTTTGCCTGATGTTAATTGTCCAACAGCTTCAAATGCACTAACAACAGTAAGATCTTCTCCATTTAACTTTCCAGGTTTTATTGTCCCTCCATAAATGAAAATTGAGGGAATATTCATTCTTGCAATCGCTATCATGGCACCAGGCATATTTTTGTCACATCCTCCTATAGCAAGCACTCCATCCATACTCTGAGCATTGCATGCTGTTTCAATTGAATCGGCAATAACTTCTCTTGAAACTAGAGAATATTTCATGCCCTCTGTTCCCATAGAAATGCCATCACTTACTGTTATAGTTCCAAACATTTGAGGCATCCCACCTGATCTTTTTATTGACTCTTCAGCTTTGAGAGCAAGCTTATTTAAACCTATATTGCATGGTGTTATGGTGCTGTATCCATTCGCAACTCCAATAATAGGTTTATTAAAATCTTCATCATTAAATCCAACAGCTCTTAACATCGATCTGTTAGGGGATCTTTGCACACCTTGGGTTATTGCAGATGATCTGAGTTTATTCATATTATTTGAGAACCTTTTTTATTCTATTGTCCCAACTCTTCAAGTTGCTTCCTTACATCAGCAATTGCAGAATTTAGTTGCTCAACTTTCTTCTCCAAATTCTCTCCTTCAACTTCATTTATATTTTCATTTGAATCAATCGCTTCAGAACCGTCTTGAATTCTGGAGGAATACATCATTGCTTTTTGTTTTTTTTCCTCCTTTCTTTTGTCTGCTTCGGAAATTAACCACCAAGCTAGACCTGCTGCTCCAATAAAAGCACCGCTTATTAATGATAAAAGATTATTTGAAGACGAATCTCTGTATTCAGACATTGGTAAAATATTTACTCCTATATTCTATATTAGTTCTTATCTTGAAATATAGTACTTAAACGCAATAAAGGATTCCCAATCCCCGGTCGTAATGATTTTGTTTTTTCGTCTTCCTCATCTATGCAAGAAGTGTAAATTACCTGATTAGGGAATAATTTCGCAATTTCATTTAACCCTTTATTTGAGCAAATAGCAGTTATTAAAAGAATCCTATTTGAATCAACACCTAATTCCTTTAATTTAATTAAAGTTTCTAATGTTGCTGATTTTGTTGTTATTTGTTCTGAATAAAATATGACTCCTTCATTTGATTCAATAGTTTTAGGAAGTTCTCCTAATGAGAGGGTTGAATTAGGAATTACTTCTTTAGATCCAAACCAAAGAGATAACCCTTCGGGCAACATTGCGAGCACTTTTATTGGATAATCATTATTAATAAAGAATCCATCTGCGTCCCCATTATCAGTATTTACTATTTCTTTTTTATATGGCAGCCAATTTCGTAATGCTTCATATGTAAGCCATTTCCCTAATTGCTCATATCCTGTTGAGTACAAAATATTTGGAGTATTTTTTTCTCGCAGTATTGAAAGCCAATGTTTTATTAATGGATGAGGAGGAACAATAACCTTTAATGACATTGCCATATATTTTCCTTTAAGATACTCTTACAAACTTTAAATACTTAAGTTCTAAAATACAGTCTTATTATGATTAAATCAATTGTTTTCCCCTCACTAAAGAATGCATTAATTACTTTGTTGTTCGTTGGGATTTTATTTTTTAATTCTGTAAATTCTGCATGGGCTAAAAGACCTCCTGAGATTAGAAACCAGCAAGACCTTAATTTAGAGCCAGATATGCATGGTCAAGATTTAAGTGGTAACGAATATGTTAAGTTTGATTTGAATGGGTTTAATTTCAGTGAAAGTAATTTAGAAGGCGCGGTGTTCAATAACAGTAAATTGCAAAATTCAAAGTTTAATGGAGCCAATTTAAGAGATGCACTAGCTTATGCAACGGATTTTACAGATGCAGATCTTTCGGATGTTAATTTTACAAATGCTTTATTGATGGAGAGTAATTTTGAAGGAGCAAAAATAGATGGTGCTGATTTTACTGATGCTGTTCTTAGTCGTACACAACAAAAACAATTATGTGCGATTGCTAATGGCACAAATAGTTCTACAGGAGAGAGTACAGAATATAGCTTAGGGTGTTAATCATTAAAGATGAAAAAAAAAATACCAGTTATCGTTGTTTCAGGATTTCTTGGTTCAGGTAAAACAACTTTTCTAAGATATCTATTAAAAGAGAGTAATAAAAAATTTGGTTTAATAATAAATGAATTTGGGGATGTTGGAATTGACGGTGATTTGATTAAAAGTTGTGATAAATGTGATGAATCTGAAGACGACTGCATAATCGAATTAAACAATGGATGTTTATGTTGTACTGTTCAAGATGATTTTGTTCCATCAATAAAAGCTCTCCTAGAATTTAATCCTTCTATCGAATCAATAATTATCGAAACAAGTGGCTTGGCACTACCAATTCCCTTAATTCAAGCACTTAACTGGCCTGAGATCAGGTCTTCCATCTACCTTGATATTGTTGTTGGTATCGTTAATGGAGAATCAATGCTTAATGGTTCACCAATTAATGATTTAAATAAAATAACAAAACAATATAATGAAACAGATAAAATTGATCACAACGCCAGTATAGATGAACTTTTTGAGGAGCAACTAGAAGTTTCTGATATCGTTTTAGTCTCTAGATCAGATATCTTAAATGATGATCAGTTTGACGTTGTAAAACATAGAATTCAAGGAAGTCTAAACTCATCTACACCAGTCCTTAAATCCAATAATGGCAAAATTGATTTGAACTATCTATTTGATTTTAATTTTAAAAAAGAGACTTATAAAGAATTTTTAACTGAAGAACATGACCATAATCATGTTGAACTTGTATCAGATTCAATAAAATTAAGTTATTTCCTTGAAAAAAATAACTTTGAAAAGGAGATGTCAAAAATCTTGGATGAATTAAACATTCTTCGAATAAAAGGACGTATTTGGATACCAAACAAATCATTGCCTTTACAAATACAAATTGTTGGAAAGAAAATTAATACTTGGTTTGAAGAAGCTCCAGACAATTGTTGGAGACCAAATGATAATGCTGGGCTTGAATTAGTAATAATTTCCTTTGATGAAAAATCTATAAAAACTTTCAATAGAAAAATTAAAGAGAAATTTAAGATTTTAAGTGAACCAAAAATAGCAATTTGACATTATAGTTAGCTGTCGGGATACTTAGACAGTAGAGACAGCCCAAGATGAAAAATCCAAAAATTGCTTTTAAACAAATAATCTCTGACGAAGTTACATCAATTGATAAAATAAAATGTTCAAAATGTGGAGGATCAGGGAATTTTAAAACACATGAAAATTCAAGAAGAACTTGCTTAGTATGTTTTGGTAGAGGCTACATAAACATCTAATAATTCAGAAAACCTTAAGGTAAAAATATTTGTTTATTAATCAATAGTACTTTTTATTAAAATTTAAACTAATCTTCTAGTAGAAATTAATTTTTAATTGGACCAATTTGCTGCAAAAGTTTTTATAAGACTAAGACCCTCAGTCTTGGATCCAGCAGGAGAAGCTACCAAATCTGCCTCTATAAAACTTGGAGCCGAGGGAATAAAATCATTACGTATAGGAAAAATGATTGAGGTAAAAATAGAAGGTAATGGTGAAAAGGACGTAAGAGAAAAAATTGATTTATTGTGTGACAGGTTATTTGCAAATACTGTTATTGAAGATTATGAGTATTCACTAGAAAAACTATAAGATGGATAATTTTATTGTAGGAGTTGTTGTCTTCCCTGGTTCTAATTGTGATCGAGATGTTTCATGGGCATTGGAAGGTTGTTTAGATATAAGAACAAAATACTTGTGGCATGAGTCATCAGATTTAAGTGATGTGGATGCAATAGTTTTACCTGGAGGATTTAGCTATGGTGATTATTTAAGATGCGGAGCAATTGCGAGATTCTCTCCATTAATAAATGCCTTGGATGAGTTCGTTAAAAGTGGGAAAAGAGTTTTAGGAATTTGTAATGGGTTTCAAATTTTGACAGAATCAGGATTTTTGCCTGGCGCTCTTGTTGCAAATAAAAATCTTAATTTTATCTGTGATGACGTTGAATTGGATATCGTTTCTTCAAAAGGAGGTTGGTTTAAAAATGAAGATGAAAAACAAACTATTAAGTTGCCAATAGCGCATGGGGAGGGAAGATATCATTGTGATTCTGATACTTTAAAAAAACTTGTAGATAATGAATTGATTGCTTTGAGATATAAAAATAATCCCAATGGATCCTCATTCGATATCGCAGGCATAACTAATGAAAAGGGAAATGTTCTAGGTTTAATGCCTCATCCTGAAAGAGCATGTGACGAGACAATTGGTGGGACTGATGGTCTCTTTACATTAAAATCATTAATATTGAAATAAAAAAGACCCCCAATTTTGGAGGTCTTTTTTTTATTTAATTTGGGATGAAATTAAACAGTAGCTTTTACTTTTGGATCTAAATCGCCTTTTGCGTAAAGATCAGCAAAATAATTAGTGCTATTTTGTTTGATCTTACTTGCTTGACCTTCGCACCAGAACTGCTTGTATCTATCAAGACAAACTTGCTTCATATATTTTCTAGCAGGCTTGTTGAAATGTCTTGGGTCAAAGTTTGCCTTATCAGCAAATGCGGCCTCTCTGACCGCGGCAGTGAATGCAAGCCTGTTATCGGTATCAATGTTCACTTTCCTAACTCCATTTCTTATTCCCTCTTGAATCTCTTCAACAGGAACACCATATGTTTGAGGAATTTCACCACCATATTTGTTAATGATATCCAACCATTCCTGAGGCACTGAACTAGATCCATGCATTACAAGATGTGTATTTGGAATTGCTTTATGGATTTCAGCAATTCTGCTTATTGCAAGAACTTCTCCTGTAGGTTTCCTTGTGAATTTATATGCACCATGACTTGTACCTATAGCAATTGCTAATGCATCAACTTTTGTTTTAGCTACAAAATCTGCCGCTTCTTCAGGATCAGTCAAAAGCATATCAGTAGAAAGTTCACCTTCAAATCCATGACCATCTTCTGCCTCACCTTTTCCTGTTTCTAATGAACCTAAGCAACCCAACTCTCCTTCGACACTTACTCCAACTGAATGAGCAAAATCTACTACTTTTTTAGTAACTTCAACATTATATTCATAACTAGCAGGTGTTTTTGCATCTGCCTCTAGAGAACCATCCATCATTACTGATGTGAAACCATTTATTGCTGCTGAATAGCATGTTGATGGCTCATTACCATGGTCTTGGTGCATTACCACTGGAATATTTGGATATGTTTCTGTAGCGGCAAGGATTAGATGACGTAAGAAAATTTCTCCTGCATAATTTCTTGCCCCTCTTGAAGCTTGGAGGATAACTGGACTATCAGTTTCATATGCTGCTTCCATGATTGCTTGAACTTGCTCAAGATTATTAACATTGAAAGCTGGAATACCGTAACCATTCTCAGCAGCGTGATCTAAAAGTAGTCTTAGTGGAACGAGGGCCATAATTAAAATAAGTTAGATGCTATACAAAGCACTTGTTTCCGCGAGTTTAGTACAAAGAGGGATCAAATGTCACGTAATTAGATATACAAAATCTATATTTTTATATTTAACCCGCTCTTCGACGATTCTCTTATGGCTTCGCAAACTTTATGACTAGCAAGTCCTTCGCATAAGCCTGGAATGATAGGTGTTTTATTAAAAATACTCTCAGCCCATAAATTTTGAATTCTCAAAACTGGAGCTATCCTCCCATCAGTCCATGTTTTTTCGAAATTAAAACTTGAATCTGCAGTTAGATTTTGTATTTTATTTTCGCTGTTTGAATATTTCAAATTAAAACCATGGACATAATCTTTTTGGTTCTCGCTTTTAAGAATAAGTGAACCTTCGCTTCCATATATTTCTAAACTAAAACCTCTACCGTTTTTAGAAATCGATGATAATGATACCTGACATGGAATAAGATTCGAGCTGTAGTTTGATATTTCTATATTCGCTAAACATACATCTTCACTAGTAACATCATTTAAATCAGATGAATTAGGTAAAGGTCTTTTTTTTATTGATGTTGCTAACTTGCCAGTCACGCTTATTGCTTCTCCAAAAAACCAATTCAACATATCGAATGCATGAGTACCCAAGGCGCCAATAACTCCTCCACCTTTTTCTTCCAATGAATACCAATTCCAGGATCTTTTGGGATCGGATCTACTGCCCATTAACCAATCTAATTTGACTAAATATATATCTCCTAAGATATTTTCATCAATAAGTTTTTTTGTCTGAAGGAAAAGAGGTACTGCTCTATATTCAAAATCAACACATACGCTTAAATTATTTATCAAAGATAATCTTTGAAGCTCTTCAATTTCTGAGGAGGATATTGAAACGGGTTTTTCTAAGAACAAATTTTTATTATTCTCAAGAGCTTGTTTCGCTAACTTGAATCTTGATTCAGGAGGGGTGGCAATAATAATTCCATCAATTTTTGGAGATTTAACTAAGTCTTCCCAATTATGAAAAAAATCTAAGCCCGTTTCTTTTTCTAATATCGATTTTTGCTTTTTCTCGTAATGATAAATAGCTACAGGAGTTAAGTGATCAGAATGCTTTAATGCCTCTAAATGAACTTTTTTCCCAAACCCCAGTCCAGCGATTGCTATTTTTAATTTTTTATTTTTTGTATTCATTTTTATCCATCAATAAACTCTAAACAGCTATTTTCAATAACAACATCTAAGAGTTCATCATTATTAGAAGTTTGCCATTTTGAATTGAATTGAGGAATTCCATTTATTGATGTATCTTTGAACTTCTTTTCATTACAATTGATTCTCATTACATAAAGTGATAACTCTCCATCATCATCAGAATTAGTTGGATTCTTAAAGAACTTTGTTAATACACTTATTTCCCCATTTGGGTGAGGCTTAATACTCCCTTTATCAAGCCATTCTTTCCCATCATTATTCTCTTTAAGGAGAACCCAATCAACATTTCCTAACGCATATGAATAGGAGGCAAAGTTAAAAATAAAGAGTAAAAGGCTTAAAGAAAAATAAAATAAATTAGAAATTATTCTCATTTTATATATTTGCTTCTGCAAGTTCTTTTACTCCATGGATCTTTAAAATTTTAGTCAAAGTAGTCTTGAGATCTTTCCTTTTCACTATTACATCAACAAAACCATGCTCAAGAAGATATTCAGCTGTTTGAAAATTATCGGGTAATTTTTCTCTTAATGTTTGTTCAATAACCCTTCTTCCCGCAAATCCAATAAGTGCTTTAGGTTCCGCCAAAATCAAATCACCTAACATCGCAAAGCTAGCTGTTACCCCTCCAGTGGTTGGATGAGTTAACAATGGCATATATAGGAGATTTTTCTCTTTATGTTTTTTTAGTGCTCCAGAAATTTTTGCCATTTGCATGAGACTTAACATACCTTCTTGCATCCTTGCCCCACCTGATGCACAAACAATAAGAATTGGGTAATTTTCTAAAGTTGCTCTCTCAATTATCCTTGTAATTTTTTCACCAACTACTGAACCCATAGATCCTCCCATAAACCTAAAATCCATAACAGCTAATGCTAAAGGCATTGTATTTACTGAACAAAAACCTGTTATGACACCATCTCTTAAACCTGTACCTGCTTGACTTTCCTTAATTCGATCAGCATAAGACCTTCTATCTTTAAAACCTAAAGGATCTGTAGGACTTAGTGAACTATCAAATTCTTTGAATGAATTTTTATCAGCAATTATATTTATCCTTTCATCACTATTAATTCTATTATGGTGACCACAATTACTACAAACATTGAAATTTGAAATTAGGTCTTTTCTATAGGCTACTTGCGAACACTCTGAACATTTAACCCACAAACCATCTCCTTCATCAGTATCTTGGGAAACTTTCCCAACAAATTGATCTTTACGCCTTGCGGCAAACCAGTCGATTAATGACACAACGTTTCCTTTTTTTCTATTTAAATCTAAGTTAGGTACTTTTATCAAGAAAGATATATAAATATTTGAGATTTTCTAAATTAGAAACTCCTTAAAAGTTAAAAATATAATTATTTGAGTTAATAATCGAAATTAATTATTATTTATTTTTCTCCTCAATCATTTTATGAATTATTGGAGTAAGAATTAGCTCCATTGCGAAACCCATTTTTCCACCATTTACAACGATACTTGTTGGACTTGACATAAATGAATCGTTAATCATTCCAAGCAAGTATTGAAAATCAATACCCCATTTCTCTCTTGCCCCCTTTCTGAAATGTATGATCACAAAGCTCTCATCAGGAGTTGGGATATTTCTGCATATGAAAGGATTTGAAGTGTCAATTGTGGGTATTCTTTGGAAATTAATATCGGTTTTGCTGAATTGTGGGCAGATATGATTTATATAATCAGGCATTCTTCTCAATATCGTATCCACAATGGTTTCCGCTGAGTAACCTCTTTCTGCGTTATCTCTATGGATTTTTTGAATCCACTCTAAATTTGTTATTGGAACAACGCCAACAAGTAAATCAGCATAAGACGCCACATTGTATCCATCACCTTCTACCCCGCCATGCAAACCTTCATAAAAAAGTACGTCTGTCCCTTCAGGAATATCTTCCCATGGAGTAAATTGCCCAGGTTCTAGGGATGTTCCAAGTCTTGTGTTATGTTCTTCTGCTTCTTCAAGACTATGTAGATAATATCTTTTCTTTCCTCCTCCAGTTTCACCATAGATTTTAAAAAGTTCTTCTAACTTGTCAAAAAGATTAGCCTCTGGACCAAAATGAGAGAAATTTTCACCTTTTGCAAGAGCCTCTGCCATAGCTTTTTTCATAGGCATTCTTTCAAATCTGTGGTAACTATCGCCTTCTACAACTGCGGGAACAATATCTTCTCTGGCAAAAATATGCTCAAAGGCTCTTTTTACTGTACTTGTTCCTGCTCCTGAAGATCCTGTTACAGCGACTACTGGATGACGTTTTGACATTTTTTAAAAACAATATCTAATGATTCTGACAGGTCATATGCCAACTTTATGTTTTACTTAAAAATATTTTTTTATTTATTAATTTTTTTTTAAATTTCATCCATTATTTTATCTCCGATTTCACTGCAAGATAAAACTTCAGTAGACCCATCAGCTAAATCTGCTGTTCTAAATCCGTTTGATAAAACTTTATCAATGGCATTTTCTAAATTTTCTGCAGCTTCTTCTTCATTTAATCCAATTTTTAACATCATGGAAGTAGATAAAAGCATTGCAATAGGATTAGCTATGTTTTTACCAGCTATATCAGGCGCCGAACCATGAACAGGTTCAAAAACGCCTGGGCCATTATTGTTTAAAGAAGCAGATGGAAGCATACCGATAGAACCAGTTAACATTGCGGCTAAATCGCTTAAAATATCTCCGAATAAATTACTAGTTAAAATCACATCAAATTGACTAGGATCTCTAACTAATTGCATTGCTGCATTATCAACGTACATATTGCTTAGAGATATATTTTTATCTTTTGAGGTGATATTTAAAACTGTATCTCTCCACAATTGACTAACCTCAAGAACGTTTGATTTATCAACAGAACATATTTTTTTATTTCTTTGGCTAGCGATTTTTATTGCTATTTCAGTTATTCTTTCTATTTCGGTCGAATCATAAACCATCGTATTGAAAGCTTTTGGGATTTTTGTATTTGTTATATGTCCTCTTGGTTTCCCAAAATAAATTCCCCCTATTAATTCTCTTACAACAATAAGATCTACATGCTCAACGATTTCTTTTTTTAATGTACTTGCTTCCAAGAGAGATTTTCTTATTTTGACAGGCCTAATATTTGCGAAAAGGTTTAGGGCAGATCTTAACTTTAGTAACCCACTTTCTGGCCTTAATTCTCTTGCAAGAGAATCATATTTAATATCTCCAACACATGCTAAAAGTACTGCATCACTTTTTTTGCATTGATCTAGTGTCTCATCTGGAGCTGGAGTACCATATTTTTCATATGCTATCCCTCCAAATAATTTTTCAATAATCTCAATATCGAAATTATGATTTTTTGAAAGCTTTTTTAAAACTTTTTTTGAAACTTCTGAAATCTCTGGTCCAATTCCGTCTCCTGACAATAGAACAATCTTATATTTCTTCATTTAAATTTTTGTTTAATAGAACAATAAATTATTGCTTGTCTAATTGTCTAAGTTTTTTTGCTAATTCTGGTAATTTTTTAAAAATACTTGAACTCCTTAGCCATGATTTATTTTCCATCGCGGGGAAACCACTAATTACCTTGCCATCTTCTATGTCACAATGAATTCCGCATTTTGAACTCGCAATGACATTATTGCCAACTTTTACTCTATTATTTACTCCTACTTGCCCTGCCAAAATAACACCATCTCCAATATTTGCTCCTCCAGCTATACCAACTTGAGCTGCAAATGCACAATTCTTTCCAATTTTTACGCCATGACCTATTTGTATTAAATTATCCAGCTTTGTTCCCTCATCAATAAAAGTAAATCCAACTGCAGGTCTATCAATACAACAATTAGTTCCAATTTCTACAAAACTCATTATTTTTACCCCCCCTTTTTGCGGCATCTTTACCCATTTGCCATTTTCAGGAATAAAACCAAATCCCTCTGATCCAATAACAGAATTTGAATTAATTACACAATTATTTTTTAAGGTGGTATTTTCGTAAATAACACAATTTGGATGAATTATATTATTATTTCCTATTCGAACATTGCCTAAAATTGATGATCCAGGAAGAATATGATTATTGTCTCCAATGACAGTATTTTCTCCAATATAGACATTAGGTCCAATATGGCAACCTGTTCCAATTATTGCTGTTTTATCTATAACTGCTGAAGTGTGAATTCCTGGTTTAAAGTTGATAGTTTTATATAAACAATCCAATACTTCTGCAAATGCAATTCTTGGATTTTTAACGATTATGTTTGATATATTTAGTTTCTTTAGGGCACTAACGATTTCATCGTTGTTAGTAGTTATTATTGCTGATGCTTTAGTTTGATCTAATTTTTCTTTAAGAATATTATTTTCTTCTAAAAAAGATATTTGATGTTTAACTGCAGCATCTAATGAGGCAGCATCATCTATATTTAAATCTTCGAAAATTTTGGCACTAATAAAATTTGAATTTCCTTTTTTTATTAGATCAACTAAATCACTTAAAAGCATCTTTCAGTTTTAATATTTTTCTAAGAGAGAGCAAGAACATCTCTATGAACGACAATTATCGAGGAGTTGTTATTTTCTTTATTATTTAAGATACTTCTTAATTTGTCGCTACCTATTGATACTAAACCTTTTGCAACTTCTTTATCATTTGTATTTACGATTTTAACTGCCTGATTAATTGTAAAGTTTCCTTCTACATTTTTAACACCAACCGCTAAAAGCGAGGCACCTTTTTTTTTAATTGCAAAAGAAGCGCCATCATCTAAAGTAATTTTCCCTACTGTTTGAATTGCATGTGAAAGCCAACTTTTTTTGTTTCCAATAGGTTTTTCTATTGGATAAAATAAAGTTCCAATTTTATTATCATTAAAAATTTCAATTAAGTTTTTTTTATTAGTACCATCAACTAGTTGGACTTCGACACCTCCTTTTGTTGCTATTTCTGCAGAAATTAATTTTGTAGAAATTCCTCCTGTTCCCCATTCATTATTTGAGTTTTGAATATTTTTATCTTTAATTTCCTTTAATTCACTATTATGAACTTCTTTAATAGGTTGCGCATCTTTATTATTACGTGGATCTTTTGAGTATAGATTTTCAATATCGGTTAATAAAATAAGCTTGTTAGCATTTATAGCCAAGGCAACTAAAGCAGAGAGGGTATCATTATCTCCATATTTAAGCTCTTCATTTGCTACGGTATCATTTTCATTTACTATTGGAATAATATTCAAATCGATTAATCTTTTTAAAGTTTTAGAAGCGTTATTAAAGGATTCTCGTGAATTGAAATCAGCTTTAGTTATTAAAATTTGAGCAATATTAAAACCTAATTTGTTAAATACTTTATCGTATAAGGACATTAAATTAACTTGACCTACTGCAGCAGTAGCTTGAAGGGTACTTAAATCATTTGGTCTTGTTTTAATATTTAACTTTTGGCAACCTAATCCAACGGCCCCACTAGTTACTAAAATTAACTTGTTTCCTTTTGCAAGAAAACTTGTAAAGGATCTAGAAAGGTTTTCAATAACTTCTTCTGTAGATGTTTCCTCTGTTCCTCTTAAAATACTAGTACCAATTTTTATAACCCAAGTTTTCATTTTAAAAAATGAGAAATTAATTTTTCTATTGTCAAAGTTAAATTAAATTTTATAGGCAAGCCATCTCTATTTAATCTTTTAACTAATATTGTTTTTATATCACATCTATTCCCAACAATAATATCTGTAAAGATTCTGTCGCCAATAATGGCTATATTTTTTGGATCTCTGCCAATTTCTTTAATAGCTAACAAGGTTACTTTTTTTCTGGGTTTTGATGCATTGTATTTATACTTTAAATTTAATTCTTTCGCTATTTTTGCGATTCTTTTTTTTGATGGATTATTACTTATTAGATATAAGGAGAAAAGTTTTTTAGATTCTATGATCCAATTTTTTACAGCTTTTGGGATCATATTTGATCTTCTATTTACTAAAGTCCCATCCACGTCTAGCAATAAAGAATTAATTCCTTTTTTTTGCAACTCAGATTGAGAAATATTATATATTGGTAAGTTTGAATCCCAATTGACTTTTAGGATAGATCTCATTTTTTTTTAAGAACTACTTTTTTCAAGCTCAGTTTCAATCAAAGGTTGAATTTTATCGAACTCATCATCTTCAACCAATAAGACACCTTTGTCTTTTAATTTACCCACAATAAAAAAAGGATCTAGTGGTATATATAAGCCATATTCTTGGTCAAAAAGATTAAAGTTAACGAGCAATTCATAACTCTCACTATCATCATCGACGTAATCTTCTTCTAATTCATCGTAAATTGGTTCTTCAAGTTCTCCTGATACTGTTAATGTAACTGCTGATCTGATAAGTCTTAAATCATGTTCTTGAAGAACTGCTTCAGCATTTTTTAGTATTTGTTCATTTTTATCTATTTTCTCAATTAGTTCAGGTTCATCTTTTTCATTTATCTTAAAAAGACTAACTGGTGTATCAACTGGAGTTAATAAAGCATATTCTTGGCCTTCAACACTTACTAATTGTTCAAGATAACAAAATAGCTCGTTTCCATTTGAGTCATTTAATAAAAGAGTCTGTGCATCATAATTATCATTTAAATTGGCTTCTTTCATTTTAAATTTTTCTATCCTTTTTAATACTAATATTTTATTTGAGGTTTACCAGCTATTTCTTCTAATTCAGGACCTTCTTCGATCCATTGTTCAAGTATTATTTTTGCTGAAAAACTATCAATCAAACCGGACTTATCTTTTTTTATTCCAAATCTATTTGAAGATTCCCAAGTTGAACTATGTTCGTTGACGTAAGAAAATGGAAGCTTTAATTCATTTGAAAGTAATTGACCGTAATTTTTACAGTCTATAGCTTGAGTGGTCATTTGACCTCTCTCATCTAGTGGAATACCCACAATAAACCCAGTCAAATTATATTCATTTATATAATTTCTAATGATTTTAATCTCTTGATTATTTTCAAAACGTTTTACTGCGGGAAGTATATTTGATGTTATACAAAGAGGATCACAATAAGCTAAACCTATTCTTTTGGTACCTATATCCAAACTCAAAATTGACTTGGGTTTGGGTTTGCAAAATTTCACTTTGTTTTTAATGGAAAAGGAGATGGATATGGATTACCTTGTGGACCTAATTTTTCAAAGATTGATTCCAAAGATTGATTTATTATATTTACTTGTTTGGCTTCATTCTTAACTATTGTGTTCCTGATAAGAATTATTTCTTGATTTTTTTCTTCAAGATTGCATTCCTCGAGAAAAAGATTTAATTGAGAATTGTCTTTGTAGGTTTTTAAATATGAAATAGGTGATTTTTCAAAAAATCTTTTTATAAATTCTCTTAATATAGAATTGAATCTCTTATCCCAATATCTACTTATAGTTAAAGTATAAATTTCTTCGTTTTGATAATTTATATCTTTTAAAATGGTACATAAAACTGAATTTTCATATATTAAAGCACCACTTTTAGAGTTATTTCTTTTAAGAATGTCGTCTTGATCAAAATCTAAAATATTTCTTATTAAGGCGGATTGATTTGATCTTATGAAATTCATTATTTTTAATATATTTTGTTTATTAATGTTTTGGAATTCATTAATTAATGCATAAGCATTGATATTTTGCTTTATAGATTTATTTAGATCAGAACCATCCCAAAGGATTATCTCTCCTAACGGCTGAAAGCCTAATTCTCTGGAGGTTGATATGAGGTCAACATTATTGATATCAGCGTTAATGATCCAACTTGAAGTTTTGATGTCTTTTATTGAGATAGATTTTTTTATCAATCCTAAAGTTAATTGTTTATCTGTTAAAGAACACTTGTTGTTAATCAACTTGGGCTTAGATATTTTTAAACAAGTCTCTTTTTTGTTTAAAGGGAAAATATTCAAATAACCAATAATTTCGTTTCCATATATAGCAATTATGCATTTTTTTTTATTTTTCTTTAGGTTATTTAAAAAAATTTTTAAGTCATCAAAGGTGTTAATAATTGCCATCTTTAAAAACCAATTATTCAATTCCTTATTTTTGATATCTATTAAAAGGTTAATGTGTCTTATATGGAGTTCTTCAAAAGTTACTTCCATTCCTTTTTTAGATCGAAAAGAATAAGAGGTATCTTTTTTCATTTACTTTTTTTCTCTTATTAGTACTATAGGGGTTTTTTCATCTCCATTGCCAGCCGGATTAGAAATTAAATTTCTTTTGAGTATTTTATTTACTGCTTTATTTGAACTGGCTAAGACTTTCACACCTCCAAGATCATTAACATCTACTACAGCAACATTTATATTCAGATGGTTCGAGACCTCCCTACAAAATAACTCCGCATTGAGAGGACCCATAACTATACTCTTGTCGTAGGGTGTAACTGTACCGCTTATATCATCAATGAGAGATGATTCTGTACCAGTTAACCTATAAAACATACCTTTAATACCAAATAATTTGAAGAGACATCCAACAAATAGTGCAAAGGTTATTCTTGTGACTCCTATTCTATTTATTAATAATTGCATGCCGCAAGCTGTTGCGAGACTGCTCGTAGGGTGAAAAAAATAACATAAAGCTTTCGAAAATAAACTATATTTTAAATTTTGAGGGGAAATATATCTATTTTGCATAATCGCTAACGGACTCTCACCGATTGTTAAAATATCATTTTTTTCTACAATTTCTTTGCAGTATTCAATCACAGTATTTACTGGGTTATCGAAGCAACCAAGTAAATCAGTTTTAATTGCAAAAGCTTTGTAATTATTATTTAAAGGAATTTCAAAAACTTCTTTTGGCTTTTGTTTTTGACCATCTAAATTAATTAAAAAACAATCCTTATTATTTGAAATACCAAAATGTCCATAGTTCTCCCAAAATACTTTTAACCATAAATATTTTATTTTTTCCCTAAAATTATCATTGCTAAATTTATATATGATTCTTATAAATAATTCTGTATTTGACTTGATAATTGTTGTTGGCCAATAATTATTTAAATTCTTAATTTTATTATTTTCATATATATAAATATCTTCTTGATAGTTTAAATTTTGACAATATTCGTTACCTTTATTTTTAAAAAAATCTAATTCAAAATTTATATTAGATACCATCGTCTCTTTGGTTTTACTTTTATTAGTTATTTTTAAATCAATAATTAATTCGTTTAAACCATCCTTTTTTTTAATTTTGTAATCTATAGGTACCAGATTTAACTTTGATTTTGGTGAGATTTTAATATATAAGTCTGAAACAATTAAAAAAATTAAAAGAACTAAGAGGATATTTATTAATATCATTTTTTAACTAATTTTTGTTTTTATCTTTTTTTTCAGAAATGATACTGTTGTATTCATTAAAACTTTCTACAGAAAAAGTCGTATCTTCTATATCAATTCCTTTTAGTTCTCCTATTACTTTGTTTAATTCATCGATATTAATCATTCCATTTTGATCATATTTAACTTCACCATTACTATTTAAAATAATGGTTTGTGGAATTAATCCGTTCCAATAATAATTAGGTTCATTTCTAAGATCAGACTTTTCTTTATCCTGTAATTCATCAGTTGTTAGAGCAATGATATCTATATTATTTCTCCATATCAAATCTAAACCAGATATTATCGGAGCCATAGCTTTACTATCTGAGCTATCGTCAAGATAAAAAAATAAAACTGAAACTCTTTTATTTTTTAATGATTCCTTAAGAGTTGTCTGGGGAGGAACTATAGCCCCATTACCTGCGTATATAGGAAAGATGTTGCCATCGTAACTATCAGAATCTCTAGAGGCATTTGCTTTATATGGACTTAAGAAAATTAATGCTATTAGGATCCATTGAATTATTTTCATTAAAGTTTAAAAACTTACTTTGAACTTGATCTTCCTAATCCTTGAAGGATCCCTTTCCCGACTAAACCGATAGCTTTGCCAACAACCTTTGTAAGGAAATTTACGAAGAGATTACCGATATATTTTACCGCAACTTCTAACTGCGGTGCTACGGCATCTCTTATCTCGACTAACAATGTAACTTGTTTTTGTAGCCATTCTAGATTCTCTAATTCTTTCTCCCTATTTTCATTTTTAAAGTAACGGGTAAATTTTTTATCGATAATATCAATATATTCTCGTTTACTCTCATACAAATAGATAGGCATATAAATATAGTCATGCCAGCGATTGTAGTTATTAATATTATTTCTAAATCTTTCAAAATTTCTTGTCGATTGTAATTCGGGATTTATGAGTACAGTTCTTAATTCAGGCCAAGAAGAACAAATATTAAAGATTTCAGAAGCTAATAAATTACAGTTCCTTATTGTCCAATTTGAAATTATATTTTCAAGAATCAAAAACGATTCTGTTTCATATAGAGGGAGTAATTTCCCATCATAGTCAAGAGCTTCATTTTTAATAATTGGTTCAATAAACATTATTGATTCATGTGATTCTCTATCTATCTCTTCACAACTTACCTCACTATAGATAAAATCATTTATTGAGATAGATTCGCTTCCTTTTTTTAATCGAAAATAGCTGTCTGTGATATTTGAAATTGTATTAACTTTAAGTTCTTTTATAAGAGAATTTAAATCATCTTTAAAATCTTTCTCCTTATAGTTTTCCTTAATATTTTTTACTAAATTATCTAACTCATCTAACATTTTACAAATTAATCGTGAAATAAATTCTTTCTTTATCCCAGAGAGAATTATTGATGAATTATTAAATTCAACCTGTAAGTTAGTTGAGCTATACCTTTCTTTTAGTCTATCTAGAATTAAATTCCATATTTCTGTTGTGTTTTTATCTTTAATGAATACAGTGTTCTTATTTTCAAGATTAAATTTATTTTCAGTGTAAACTGCCTCTGTATAAAGTTGTAGCGAATTACCCCATAAGAAAATTAGAAAAGATTTTGCAGTAATAAGTTCTCTTAATCTTCCTTTTAAAATGAATTTATAAAATTCTGGTGTTGAATCAGAGTTGACATATTTAAATATATAATTGATTTCAGAATCAATTTGTTTAAGACCTGAAGTTAGAATTTTTTGACTTAAAGAAAGAGGCTTATTTTTGTTTAATTGAACTCGGGAATTATTTTCAATATCAAATACCCTTCCTCCATTTAAAATGGTTTCAATAGATTCAAGAACTTTTTCTGAACTAGGATTTAAAAGAAAACCTTCAGCATTTAACGATGGAGGGGTATTTGCTTCATAAATAAGTTCACCAGAGAGAATTAGAAGAAACTTTGACTCATCATATTTTTCTCTTAATTTTAATAATTCTAACCTTATAAGATCTTCTGATTGGAAATTAAGAACATTCCAAATAACTAAATCTGGAGTTTTATCACCTGTTCCATTATTAAAATAAATATCTAAATTTTGGTCTAGTGATGTTAATTTAAGCGATAAAGATTCTGCTATTAAGCTTGGAGCAATTATCAATATCGATTTTTTTGAAATTAATTCCAAGACTAGATTTCTTATCTCTTATACAAAATTAACTAACAATTACTGCAAACACCAGCCTTAAATCAATTTTTATATTCTTTTAAGCGTAATAATTTCTTTTTAAATCAAAGTCATTTAATCTCTCTGATGACAATACATTATTCGCTTCGTTTATCGTGAATTTTTTTTCATATAGAGCTTTACCTACAATTACTCCAAAAAGTCCATAGTTTTCAAATTTTACTAAAGATAATAAATCAGAAATTGAACCAACACCTCCTGAGGCTATTACTGGAATATCTGTAATTTCAAGTATGCTTTTTATGAATTCTTCATTTGTCCCTCCTAAAGTTCCATCTGTATTTATATCTGTAACAATAAAACTAGCAATTTTAAATGAAGAAAACTCCTTTACTAGATCTGTGGCAAAAATATTAGATTGCTCAAGCCAACCCCTTGTACTAACTTTTCCATCTTTTGCATCTATCCCAACAATTATCCTACCAGGGAATTTATTTGATAAGTCTTTTACTAGTTCTTTATTTTCTATAGCAGAGGTCCCCATAATAACCTTCTCAATACCATAAGAAAATAATTGTTCTATCCTTTCTTGAGACCTTATCCCCCCTCCTATTTGAATAGGTATATTAACTGTTTTTGCAATCTTTTTTATTGATTTATCGTTTGTAGGGAATCCAGTTTTTGCAGCATCTAAATCAACTATATGTATATATTTTGCCCCTTCGCTTTCCCAAAATTTAGCTTGCTCATGCGGCTCTTTTGTGAAGTCTTTTCTTTTATTAAAGTCTCCTTTAAAAAGCCTTACACACTTACCATTCATCAAATCAATTGCTGGTATTAGTTCCATAGAATCATCCTTTTCATTAATTACTTATTAGTAGTACTATTCAATATGTAATTCTATTTAAGATTACTACTTCAGTTAAATATTTTTTGAATATGAAAATTCTTGTAATGGGCGGCACTAGATTTGTTGGTAAGTCTTTGGTTGGAAAGTTATTAAGTAAAAATTATGATATTGATATTTTCACGAGAGGTAATAAAAGTAATCCTGAAAAAACAAATTTAATTAAGGGAGATAGAAATAATTCAGAAGATATCTTCAAGTTAAAAAATAAAAAGTATGATGTTGTTTATGATATTTCTGGACGAGAGTTAGAACAAACCAAACTCCTAATTGAAAATTTAGATAACTCTTTCCAGAGATATATATATGTAAGCTCTGCAGGTGTTTATAAAGATAATTGTGAAATACCCTTATCTGAGGTAGATCCAATTGATCCAGATAGTAGACACATAGGAAAGTTTGAGACAGAAAATTGGTTAAAAAACCAAAAAATTCCTTATACAAGTTTTAGACCTACTTATATTTATGGACCAGGAAATTATAATAAAATTGAAAATTGGTTTTTTGAAAGGTTATTTACTAAAAAATCTATACCAATCCCTGGTGACGGTTCTTTAATTACTCAGCTAGGCCATGTTTCTGATCTAACTGATGTAATGATTAGGTGCATAAATTTTGAAAATTCTAAAAATAATATTTACAACTGTTCAGGCGAAAAAGGAGTAACAATTAAGGGTTTAATTTATTTCTGTGCGAATGTTCTTGGATTAAACCAAAATGAGATTTCTTTAAGAACATTTGATTATCAGAAATTAGATCCTAAATCTCGAAAGGGATTTCCAATTAGATTAAATCATTATCAGACTGATATCTCTAAGATAAAAAAGGATTTAGAGTGGGCGCCAACTTTTGATTTACTTAATGGTTTAAGGGATAGTTTTGTGAATGATTTTAATAATACAAAGCGTGAGGAGTTTGATGAGAATTCAGATAATATTCTTTTTAGTTCTTAAATACCTTAATAAAGTCAAAAAAGTCAAGATGAATCCTAACCAATAAAAAATTAAAGCTAAATTATTCAATAAACTAATTTTTAATGGTGTAAAGAATGTAATTACTGAAATAAAAAAGAAAAATGTTTTATATTTACCTAACATAGATGCTGGTAAACCGTCTTTTGTTGAGTTCCTCAGGCTAGAGATAATTAATTCTCTAAATAAAATTAATGACAAAGACCAGAAGGGTATAAAATTATTTTTACAAAGGAAGGTTAAAGGGATTAAATAGAAGACTTTATCGCTTAAGGGATCAAGGATAGCTCCTAATCTGGTTTTAAGATTAAATTTCCTTGCAATTAACCCGTCAAAATAATCAGTTAAACCTCCAATGATAATTATTATAAAGACATAAAAAGGTCTGTTAATTTCTAAAAAAAGTATTAATGGAAATACGAGGAAAAGGCGAGATATTGATATTATGTTGGGAATATTCAATGCCGAATTTTTAAGTTTTTTGCTTAATAACAAATTAGTTTTTGTATTTAAAAAATATATTACACTCTCAACAAGCTTAAATTTTTAGAAAAATTTTAAATGTTTTTTAATGCTAGATTCTTAAATTTAATTTAAATCTGAATCATAAAGATTATAAACTGAACTTCTCTTTATGAATGATGATGTTTTATATTACAAAATTATTTCTCATATATAATGCAGCCTCATAGCTTAAAGCTATCTCCAGAATCTGATTTGATAAATTCAATTAAAGAATATTCTTTATCGAAGAATTTATACGGGTATGTATCTGGAGTGGTTGGTAATCTAAGAACAGTTTGTATTCAATGCCCCGGAAATCAAGAGATAAATAAATTTGAGGGGAATCTAGAGATAGTTTCTTTAAATGGACATTTTAATAAAGGAGATGTTCATTTACATTTGAGTTTTGCAGATGAGGGATGTAATGTCTTTGGCGGGCATCTTGAGGAGGGATGTATTGTAAAAAAAGGTACTGATATATTATTACTTTCATTTGAACAAAAAATTATTAATATCTCAAGTAATAATTTATTAAAAAAGGAATCACGAGTAAAAGCATATATTTTAAAGGATTGTCCTTGGTCTAAAAGAGCAATTAGGTTGCTGAATTCTTTATCTATCCCTCATGAAATTATTTTAATAGACAATGATGAGAGCTTCCAAAAAATAATGGCTCAAAGTAGCCATAATACTTTCCCTCAAATATTTTTGGATAATAAATTTTTTGGAGGATATGATGAACTTTCAGAACAAGCAAAATTAGATAACTTAATTTCATTTAAGTAATCTAAATTTTTTAACTATCACGATTAGTAAGCTTTTCAGAAACTAATTCTTCCTCTAACTGCTTTATCAACCTTGATACAAGACTTTGAAATTCTGGCTGACAGCCTTTAAATGCTGCTTTATGTCTTATAGGTTCATTTCTAGTTCTTAAATCAGTAAGCATTAATTGTAATGCGTCAATTTTGGGGTTTATTTTCATAGTTTTTTTTTATATATTTACATTTTTTAAATCATTTGCATAGCTTTTTTAAAAGATATCTTTTTATTAACATTCGAACTTGTAATTTCTATTAATTTATTTATGGATTCTTTGTTTTTCAAAGAATCTATACAACATTGCGCAACTAATCGTCTTGGGATTGATCCATTAATTTGAGTATCCTCCTTTGAATAATTTATATTTTCTGATTTAATATCTTCACTTTCCTTTAATCCCCCAGGTCTAATAATAGTCCATTCGAAATTTGTATTTCGTAGAAAGTTTTCACCTATTTTCTTCCAAATAAGAATTAAACCAAACAAGTTTAATGGGTGAAATAATTTACCAGTACAAAGAGAACTAACTAAAATAACTCTTTTAATACCAACTCTTTTGCAACTCTCTAATTGTCTATATACCCCTAATGCATCAACCTTTGCAGGACCAGTTAAATCTAATGATGCTCTCGCTCCAGTCGCTATTACCAAAGCGTCAATATCTTCAAAAGCCTTATCAAGTTCTCCTTTTTTGTCTAAAGAAACCCTAATCGTTTCTAAACTCTCTAGTCCTTCTGGGACTTTTGAATTTTTTCTAATGATTTGCCTTACTTTATATCCTTTCTTAACTGCTTCTTCAGAAATTCTGTAACCTGTTTTTCCCGATGCACCTGTAATTGCTATTTTCATGATTAAAAACTAATTTGGATATTATATAAATTTCTCAGGGTTTTTTGCATATAAATTTTTTTTTTCTTTTGGGATAAAGAGTACGACATAAATAACATTTTGTTCCATCGCAGCCTCTTGCTGTGCAATATTCTCTGCCATAAAAGATTATTTGCAAATGTAAGTTATTCCATTCATTTACAGGAAATATTTTTTTTAGGTCTTTTTCTGTCTGAATTACGCTATCTCCATTAGATAGCCCCCATCGCTGTGACAATCTGTGTATGTGCGTATCAACTGGAAAGGATGGAATTTTAAACACTTGAGACATCACAACTGATGCTGTTTTATGACCTACCCCTGGAAGAGATTCAAGCTTTTCAAAAGTATTTGGGACTATACTTTTATGCTTCTCAATCAAGAGTTTAGATAGTTTATAAATGTTCTTTGATTTTTGATTAGATAGACCTAAAAATTTTATGTATTTATAAATGCCATTAATACCTAGCTCTACCATTTTTTCTGGATTATCTGCAGCCTTAAATAAGCTTTTTGTTAATTCGTTAACTTTTTTATCTGTTGATTGTGCACTTAGAACGACGGCGACGAGAAGTGTATATGCATTTGTATGATCAAGAGGGATTGGAGGAGATGGATATAGTTTTTTTAATTCCTTACGAATTATTTCTGCTCTTTCGTACTTTCTCATAAAAATTGAAAATTAAATGGTGTATAAAATTATACAAGAGATATTTAAGGTGAATATTTTCTGCTAGTTTAATATATTTGAATAAGAAGAACTTAGTGAAAAATGATGCGCTATTAATTGATGAACTGCATCATAAATACGATAAGCGAAAATATTCAAGTTGGATATTAAACGATATTAACCTTAAAGTTGAAAATGGCGAATTATTGGGTTTGCTTGGTCCTTCTGGCTGCGGAAAAACTACTCTTTTAAGATTAATCGCAGGGTTCGAATATCCCTCTAAAGGAAGGATTTCTTTAAATGATAAGGAAATTTCTAGTAGAAAAAAAA
This sequence comes from Prochlorococcus marinus CUG1417, assembly GCF_017695975.1. Lineage (NCBI taxonomy): Bacteria > Bacillati > Cyanobacteriota > Cyanophyceae > Synechococcales > Prochlorococcaceae > Prochlorococcus > Prochlorococcus marinus. The sequence goes on from NZ_JAAORN010000001.1 coordinate 744,459, forward strand.
TCCTTAGCCCTGAAAAAAGAAATATTGGTATGGTTTTTCAAGATTACGCACTTTTCCCTCACTTGACTGTTATGGAAAATGTGATGTTTGGTTTGAAAAACAAAAAAGATAGATCTAGAGTTGACTATTTATTAAATGTTGTTGGTCTTGATAGTTTTATTGGAAGGTACCCACATGAATTGTCTGGAGGCCAAAAACAAAGACTTGCAATTGCGAGGGCTCTTGCTCCAGGAACAAATTTTATTTTGTTAGATGAACCCTTCTGTAGTCTTGATATGCATGTAAAACTTAAATTGAGAAGTGAACTCCCAAATATTCTAAAAGGTTGTAATACAAGTGGATTGATGGTTACTCATGATCCTGAAGAAGCTATGTCAATTTGCGATAAAGTGGCAGTTATGAATGAGGGTAAAATTCATCAAATTGATACGCCTATCAATCTCCTTAATAATCCCAAGACTGCATTTGTTAGTAGTTTTATTTTGGGAAATAATATTATTAATCTCAAAAAGATTGGTAATTCATATAAGTCTTGTTTAGGTGAAATAAATAGTTCAGGGATTTTACAAAATGCAAATATTAAAAATATGTCAATTTCGCCTAAATTTATTTCAATTAAAAGATCAGAATCTGGAAATGCGAAAGTAATATCTAAAGAATTTTTTGGAGAATTTCTTATATATAAAGTAACTATTAATGGAAACATATTGCGGGTTAGAACTGATATTAATAATCTCCTAAATAATGGTGATAAATGTTCTCTTTCTATAAATAAAAATAGTTATTATTTTTTATATCCTGGAGCACATAAGGTATATATATAAAATTTAATTATAGGCAATTACACTTCCCTCCCTTCCAATTAGAGCATTTTTTCTTTTTACATTTCTTTTTTTTATTTTTATATATTTTATTAGTTAAAAGCAGTTCAGAAAAACTGTACTCTAAATTCATTTATAGTATTGCGAGTGATTTTCATTATCATATTATTTAATTTAATTTAAAGGATTTATTAATTACTAATTTATACAAAATGTTGTATTATTTATGTAGCTCCTTATTCGAATATGAATGCAAATAATTTAAAGACAAAGAAATTAATTAATTTTGGTCCATCTGGAAGAGCTGTTGCTCAACCGATAGACAATAGTTTATTAGATAACATTTTTGAGCATCTAACAATGGAAAGATATGCCAATGTTCAGTATTTTTCTATGTATCTATGGTTTCAAGAACGTGATTTAAATGGATTTGCTTCACATTTTCTAAGTGAATCACAAGGTGAAATGGAACATGCTCAGAAATTTGCAGATTACTTAATCGCAAGAGGACAAAGCGTAAAATTAGATGAAATTCCTGCACCAATTCAAACATGGGATTCTATAGAGGAGCTTATTTCTTATTCTTTTAACATGGAGGCTGATTTAACTTCATCTTTGCAACAACTTTATTCCATATCAGAAAGAATTTCAGATACAAGAACTAACGTATTTTTAGATCCAATTATAGATGCTCAAACACAATCAGAAGATGAATTTGCGAATATACTGGGCAAGGTAAAGTTTGCTTCTAATCAACCTTCGGCAATCTTATTAATAGATAGTGATTTAAATAAAAAATAAATTACTTTCAAATTTATTTTCATTCAATGTTCTTTTGGTTATTTCAAAAAGTAAATTAGAAAAGTTTATTTTCTCATTATTTTTGTTTAAGAGCTTAGCGATTTTATAAATTTCATTAACCCTTTTAAAAATATTTTTGTTTTCAGTAAATAACCTTACCTTCAATGCTTCGTTTTCTGTTGTTTTGAAAGATTGCTTGATATTTCTGAGTCTATTCGATAAAACATCAACTTCCATTAACAAGTTGTTTGTAAGTGATTGTGATTCCTTCATGTTTTTATAGTGGCGATGTTTCAATAAAAGAAGGGGCAACACTTACTGTTTGGGTCCCGATAGGAGCTACTAATAACTCAGATGATCTTAATTTAGAAATTAATCTTGTTGATGTTACTCGTGTAGAACCGATTAATTCGCCAATCCTTTCGTGAGTTAACCTAAAAGGTAACTCACACCATTGGCCACATCTTCTACCTAGACGATTTACTAGTATTGAAAACAAGGCTTGTAATCGCTGTTCTGCATTTCCTAAGTGTCTAATCCTAAGGAGTTGCAAAGTCCATTCATTTACTGCATCGAAACCCATATTCTGATCAATATTTACATTGCTGTGAAACGACAAATCTGTTAGGGCTTCAACGCAGACACCTTCGCTACATAGTAGGTCTGTCCTTAATTGATCTCCTGATTGTAAAAATGCGAGTGTCATTCCTTCGGTTTCTTCACAAGGACAATAAACTCTTGCAATTCCACTCTCGACTTCTAGGCAAGTCCCTTTTGGTCTTGATGAAGGATCTATCAATACGGATTGTCCAGTTATTATCCTTACTAACTTTGACGGAGATTCTCCATAACTATGGAAATTCATTAATTTAAATATGATAATGAGAATTATTATCAATTATGCACTATAAATTTACTTATTGCAATAGATTCTCATTATCATATTGATTCTGAAGCTTTTCTTTACATAGTATTTAGCAATATAATTTATTTAGAATTGCGAAAATTTTATTTTAGATGAGCGTAAATAGAGTTTGTTTTAATTGTGGAAGTTCTTCTTTTGTCTCAGATCGTTCTTTAGGAGGTAAGATTGTCTGCTCTAAATGTGGATCTTCTTCATTTAAAAATAAATCTTCTTCATTTTTAAAAAGCAAAAAGTTTGTATTTCTTGCTATTGCCATAGCTATTTTTATAATTGTTATTTAGATAATCTGTTTATATTCCAAAGTCCATTATTTTTTGCTACCTCTACATCAATGCCGTATAACTTATTAAGATTCTCACTATTTATAACCTTATTTTGATGACCATCTGCGATTATCTTGCCATCTTTTAGCATTAGGACGCGATCATATATTCTTGTAATCATAGAGATATCATGAGTAACGCAAAAAATTCTGGTATTTAATTTTGATAATTCATTAATCTTATCAACTACAAAAAATTTTGATTTATAATCTAAATTTGCAATTGGTTCATCTAAGATTAAGATATCTGGTTTTTTTATTAACGCCCTAGCAATGAGAGAAATTTTTTTTTCTCCATCTGATAAATAGGAAAAATATTTTTTAGATAAATTAGAAATATTCATTTTCTTCATTATTTTTTCAACCTTATAAGAGTCTCTTTCAGTTTTATTTTGTACGTAACAATACCTTCCATATAGTCCACTTAAAATTAAATCAAAAACTTGCAGATTTGGATTTATTCTATTTCTTATATCATTATTTACGGTACTTATTCTTTTTCTTAGTTCCCATAAATTTATAAGTTCTTTGCCAAATATTTTTAATTTCGATTCATTAGCTATTACAGGATATATGTTTCTATTAATTACTTCTATTAAAGATGACTTACCCGAGCCATTTGGTCCAATTAATATTACATTCTCTGAATACGCTATCTTCAAATTTAAATCTTTTATTACTCTAAAGCCATTTTTAAAACAATTTATATTTTTTGCCTCAAACCAAAAGTTATTAACCACTAGAACTTATTGCTCCAAAATATAATTAATTGAATTGAGCTTAAAATAAATATCAAAAGATAAAGCCAATTCAACCATGAAGGTCTATTTACTTTCTTCATAAATTATATTATTAACATAAAAAATATAAGAGGTGCAGCAAATCGTATAAATGTTTTTCTTATAATATTTATATTATTTATAATTTCTAATTTCTTTACCTCAGGTGGATATTTCATTATAACTTTGTCGTATACATTTAGATTTTGAGTTTTATTAATATTTCTCCAAGGTTGATCTTTATCTTCAGACTTCTTATACCATTTCCAAAAGTAATTTATTATTCTATCTTCTCCCAATAATTTTATTTCATCTTTACTTACATATCCCATATTGTGATTATATGTTTGCGTTTTTAAAATCATATAATCCTCATCAAATATTTTATAAAAAATCTTTCTTTGATTCTCTTTAAATAATAAGAGGTTGTTAAGTAGTTTATTTTTTAGAAATTTCCTATAGTGCCTAACTATTACTCTTGCTTTGTTATCTCCTAGTGGAATATGATCTAAAACTTGTAAATATCTAGCTGCAGAAGGATTACCTTTATAAATTAATATTCGTCCAGGTGGGATGTATTTTATCCGGATAAATTCATTTTTAGGGTTTTTCTTGTAGTAATAAATACTTTCAATATATTTAGGTGTAACATTAATTTTCTGGTTGAAACTAACTAGTACATTTTTATTAACATCTTTGTCAGGAATTGTATCACCGTGAACCCAAAATAGATGAAGGATATCTAAGTGATTTTCAATTATCCTTGACCAATCACATTTAAAGTCGACTAATGCTTCTTCAAATACATAATCCTTTTCTGAAAAACCATTATCAGTTAAATCGTAGTTACTTATTGGTGAATCTTCACTAATATTGTTTAAATCTGTGTCGGATTTTTTAGAGTAATGTACAAAAATATATCCATTCTTTTCTAGAGCTTTGTATTGAGATAAGTGAATTCTTTTGGCGTAGTTATCGTAGTTATTATCAACTATGTGACTACATGTTATTCTATCTAGATTTTGGCAACTTCCCCCAGATGAGAATTTAGCTCCATGATATGGACAGGTTATAACTCCATCTGAAAGTGTTCCTCCAAAAAAAGAGGCTCCCCTATGTGGACAAATATTTTTAATGCACCTAACGATTTCATTCTCATCTCTATAAAGAACAAGAGGCTCATCATAGAGTGAAAAATAATTCAGCTTATTTTTTTTTAGTTCTTTTGAAGGACAAATTGCATACCAACCAAATAAACCTATTTTTAATTCATTTTGTTTTTCTCTAATATCTAACGAGTCAATTTTTACTACCGTTCCTTTTTTAAATGGCTTAAGAACGGTATTAAAGTCTTTTGATTTAAAAAAATTAATTTGTCTGTTTTCCATAAATTAATTTCTTTTTTAATTGACTGTTTATCTTTCGGAACTATAACCCAAGTAAATAATCAATTTCTTATAAAAAGAAAATTCTCTATTATTTGTAGCAATAAATATGTAGTTATTGAAAAATATTGATTCGCTTTAGTATTTATGTGTCTTTATTTCATGTTTTTTGTATCTTTTGTGATTCTTTCAAATTTTTTATGTAATCAATAGCATCATCAATATTTTTGTGGAAATTACACTGGCCTAAATAACAACCTATAAATCTTAAGAATTTTCTCTTGCCACCACTAATCTCATATCTATGTATAGTTCCGCCATCTATAGGAGCGTATATAAGTTCTGGTAGTGCCATATTTAATTTGTATTTATTACTCAATTAAACAATAATTCATGTTCAAATACATTTCCATAGCTCAATTCATATATTTAATAATTAATTTACTTATTTTTGGATAATTATTTATTGAATACCCAAGTATTATTTGTTATCTATTAATTATTGATAGGTTTTTACTATGCCGAAAGCATTAAGGCGTTTTTTAAAAAAAATACCAAAAAAAATTCAAACTTTAAAGTACTCATTTAGAGAGTTTTTATCTTCAAAAATATGAAATAGCTGTTACCTTTAACAATATTTTAATTTTTATATTTTTAATAAAACTTAGACCGCGAAGTTAAATTCTAAACTATATTAATCCTGCAATTTATGAAATTTTATGATCAGAAGAGTTTTTACGATATTCATTTTAACTTTGCTGCTTCTATTTAATAGTCCAGTTTACTCATTAGATACTTCCTCTAAAACTCTTGAAAAGTATACTAAAAAGATTTCTAATAAGTTCACTAGAACTTATTGCAACACTACCAAATTCGGAATTTCTTATGACGGAGCTTTGGCATTTGCTATTGGAGAGACTAATAAGGAATTTAAAAATAATAAACTCAATAAGTTTATAGATTATTCTCTATTAAAAAATTCAATAGTTAATGATTTAGAAAATAATTGCCAAGTTTATGATTTTGCTATTAGTAAATTAGAAAATTTAAAATTTAACTAGAAAATGTAAATTGTTAAAGTCTTATTTTTTACCTATCCAATCATTTGGTTTCTCCATCATCCATTCGAAAACACCCTTAGCATCAAGGTTTTTAGATGCATAAACAAATAAAACTGGAAATATTAAAATTACCGCGCCAATAACTGCTAACTCTATCTTGCCGATTCCCATCTCAGTTACTGTTAAAGCAAAATAATTAATCATTATCTTTATTGAATTGAAATTTATACCAACATAATTTACAAAAAATTTTAATTATTTTACTTATCTATGAGAAATCTTAATTTTTTATAGTGAAAGATATATGTATAAAGTACCTATTTTATTGGTGCAGACTTTTTAATAATTTTAATAATATGCTTCTGTTTGATGGTTATGAATCATGAAATTATTATTTTCACACCTATTTTTGCAGTATTGATTGGATTTATAGTTTTTAGAATTTTAAAAAAAAGAAAGAGATCAGCTAAAAGTATTTATAAATTAATAGATGATTTAGAAAAAAAATACATTTATTAATTTCTTTTGTATTAAAAAAAATCAATCAAATTCTATACCAACTTCTTCTTTTAAATCTCTCTCCAAATCTGGAAGATGTGGCTCAACCCAATGGTCTTTGTTATCAATACCAGCTGCATTTACGTAATTCATGATGTGTTGATCCACTTGCTTGTAAAGATCATGCAAATTTAAATCCATACGAATATCATGTGCAATTTCAGAGACTTGTTTTTCAGTTAGACAATGATCTGGATGAAGTAAATCACAACATGGAATTCTCTTCTCAATCAATTCATTTAGATTGATTTTTATTTCGTAATCTTGATGAACAGTCATTTATTTTATATTTTTACTTTTATTCTAATTATGTTTAAGGTTTTGTATATATTTAGTCAAGAAACAAAGTTTTTTTTATGAAGTGAATAATTTTAAATAAATAGATCTTCTAAATCCTTATACAAATCATCATTTTCTTCTTCTTTAGTGTCAATGTGATCTAGTGAAAGTTCATTTTTTGAGGTGTAGAAAAGATATCCAAGGGCTCCTAAAAGTAAGGTTGTTGGTAAGATCATTTGGATTTAATTGACTTATAATGAATATAGTGCAACACTTATTACAGTCAAGTGCTGTACTTTAATTAATTTTTAAATGCCTACCAAGAAAAAAAGAGTTGGGTTTATTCCAAGGGATGACGTTATGAGGATAATTGATAATTTGAGCATAGAGAACAATTTAAGTATTTCAAAAATAATAAGTATTTTGGTAGAGGAAGCACTTTCTACAAGAGGTATATTTAATAAAAATAATGGGCTAGTAACTCAATCGTATCAATCAAATAATGATAATTCAAAAAACTTACCTGATAATTCTGCTGACATTACAGAAAAAGCAAAATTAATAATTAATAATAAATTAGGATTGCATTATAGTCCCAGTAAATCAATCCATTCAAATGAAGCAATTCACAGGGATTTTGATTTGCAAACTTATAAAAAGTTCTTATCGTTCCTTAAATTTCAGGAAATGATGGATAAATATCATACTTAAAAGTGTTGCTAAGTGCTGTACTGTGCGTTAAGTTTAGTGTGTATTTGTCGGGAGATTTTCTTATTAGAAATTATTAATTGCCATTTCAAAAGCTTAAATTCAATTAATCCATAAAATTTTATTCCCATGAATTCATCTTTTCCAGTTTTATCTATAAATCTGCTCCCTCCAGATAAGTTATATTGTAATTTTGACTATTGGAGCACCTTGTTCTCTCAGGATATGCAAATTTTATGGGATAGAGCACATGGTGTGCCTTTAGAAAAACTGCCAAAAGGAGTTTCTGATATGATTTTTCCATATTTATTGCTTGCACTTTCAGACTACAAGAGTTCACAAATAAATAAAATGAATGGAATTGGATTAGATAATCTATTAAGCCTTTGGTTTGATAAGTATTTGCTTAATAGAAATGGTTACTTTGAGCTAATTAATAAATAATTTTTAAAAATTAGTTCTTTTAAAATCAAATTAACTTGCTATCAAAATTTATTTCATCTAAAAAACCTTTTAAATGATTCTTTGCGAATTGGTACACTTATAGTCTTGCTGTAAATTATTTATATTGTTTGATGATAATTTCTTTAAGTTCCTTTTAGGAAGTATATTATTTTTGCTTTGATAATTCAAATCATGACAGATATTAAATTAAGAAAAGAAAAATAAATGAATTTTAATTAATAGGCATTGATTTTAATATTCTATTTATATTTTTGTTCTTTTATATTTTTTAGATGTTTTTTCTTGATTCATTAACTTTAAAATCTTTTAAAGTTAATGTTCAATTTTTTGTTGACATTTTTTGTTTATGCGATGATAATTACAAAAAAAATTTTAATTGTGAATTCACTTCTCGGTACATTTGATGATTTTGTTGATGATCTACTTTTATCCGATGTTAATTTGTTAGAAGGGGAACTTGATTTTCTTCTTATGCAACATTTATTTAATTCAATAGATTTGAAGCTTATAAATATAAACAATACTGATATTGAAGATAATGAATCATTTGCTGCTTAATACTTTATGAAATTTTTTTATGAAAAGTTTTGGGTTCCAGTTTTTGGCTATTTATTATCCAAATTTGTTTTTTTAATAGAAGGTAAAAAGAGAGGTTCCAAGCAAAAAAAAGAAGGAGATTAATTATTTCCCCCCTTGATTAAGTGCCTTTAAATACATAATTGATGTTTATATATTTTGATAACAACAAAAGATATTCTTTTAATCATTAACAAAGGCATTCTTGAGATATAAACCAATTGCTTTTTAGCAAATTAAGATGATCAAAAATAATACTTTAAAGCGCTATACAGTTCATTATCGTGACTTTCAAAATATAAGATTAGAAAATTGTTTTTATGCTTTTGATGCTTACGAAGCCAGAACCCTAGCGATGGAATTTAATGAATATATTAATGCACATCCAAATAGTATTGACCTTATAAGATGTGAAAAATGAAAAAATAATTTTTCTGATTATTCAAGAAATTACTCTATTTAAACACTTAAGAATTTGTCAATAACTGACTGGCTTAATTCACTAGTATTTCCACTAGCAACAATGCCTCCGCGTTGCATAGCGTAATATCTATTTGCTTGCCTTACAAAATGCAAGTGTTGTTCTACTAATAATACACCGATTCCTGTATCTCTAATTATCTGATTAATTGCATTTTCAATATCTAAAACTATATTCGGTTGAATACCCTCTGTTGGTTCATCAAGTAAAAGAAGTTGAGGTTTGCCAAGCAACGCTCTTGCAATGGCTAGTTGCTGTTGTTGCCCTCCACTTAGATCTCCGCCTTTCCTTTGCAGAAAGTCTTTCAGGATTGGAAAGAGATCATAAATAAATGGATCTATTTTCTTGTTCTTAGATAATCCACCTGGTAGAGACTCCATCCCTAACATAAGATTTTCTTCGACTGATAGATATGGAATGATTTCTCTTCCTTGAGGAACATAAGCCATTCCTTTCCTCGCCCTCTGATGAGGTGCTTTTCTATTAATATTTTCACCAATCAAATAAATATCACCCTTTTTTTGTTTTAACAAACCAATAAGTGATTTCAATAAAGTTGTTTTTCCAACTCCATTTCTACCAATTAAACAAACCATTTCTCCAGATTTAACATTTAGATCTACATCTCTGAGAATATGACTCTCACCATAATAAGTATTTAAAGATTTTATTTCGAGTAAATTTTCCATAACTAGTCCTCAGGTCTTCCTAAATAAACATCAATAACTTTTTTGTCTTTTTGTATGGTTTCCATCGTTCCCTCACATAATACTGTGCCCTGATTTAATACTGATACATTACTATCAAGTCTTCTTATAAATTCCATATCATGATCTATTACAACTACTGTATTTTCTCCTGATAATGATTTTAATAAATCAGCCGTAAGATCAGTTTCTTCATCAGTTAAACCAGCAACAGGTTCATCTACTAACATTAAATCTGGCTTCTGTCCTACTAACATTGCTATCTCTAGCCATTGTTTTTGGCCATGTGATAAAGAACCAGCTTTTGAATTAACTTTTTGTACTAAATTTACAATTTTCAAAAGACGTTCAATCTCATTAAGTTGCTCATCCTTAATACTTTTATTTATGAGGTTTAAGGGACTTTTAGGAGTTGTCACCGATATTTCAAGATTTTCTTTAACTGTTAGATTTTCAAAGATTCTTGGACTTTGGAACTTTCTTCCAACTCCAAGTCTGGCTATTTTATGCTCCTTTCTACCTACAATAGATTTCCCCTTGAAAATTACTTCACCTTTTGTTGGCCTAACCTTTCCCGTTATTACATCAAGAAATGTTGTTTTACCTGCGCCGTTGGGTCCTATTACAGCTCTTAATTCACCTTTCTTTAAATTCAAATTAAGTTTGTTGAGAGCTAAAAAACCCTCGAAACTAACAGTAATATCTATTAAATTTAGAAGATCTTTATTACTCATTGTTCCCCTCCTTATTGTTAACTTCTAAGCTTGGATAGGTTTCAATCTTTCTTTTTAAACCAAATCTTTGAAGAAGATTCCTAGGACCATCTCCTTGAATCCATCCTAAAACTCCTTCTGGCAGAGCTGTTACAACTAAAATAAATAATCCTCCTTGAATAAACATCCAGCTCGCAGGTAATGCTTCACTTACTAGACTTTTTGCGTAGTTGATGAAAACTGCTCCAAGTATTGCTCCCAATAAAGTTCCTCTACCTCCAACTGCAACCCAGATAACCATTTCGATGGAAAAGGGAACTGTCATGAATTGAGGGGATACTATGCCAGACTGAACAGTATATAAAGCTCCTGAAATTCCAGCAAGACCTCCAGCGATAGAAAATATTATAGTCTTGAATATTACTGGATTGTATCCTGTAAACCTAACTCTTGGTTCATCATCTCGAATTCCTATAAGAATATTGCCAAATCTCCCTTTAACTACCCACTTCGCAAAAAACCATGATGCTATTACTATTATGGCGGTTACCCAAAAGAATAGTCTTTGCATGGACTCAGAACCCACCATCTGACCTAATAGTTGTGTTACATCTGTTTTTAATCCATTTGTTCCATTTATAAGTTTTTGTTGTCCATTAAAGAAGTTAAAGAATACAAGAAGAGAAGCTTGGGTAAGTATAGAAAAATAAACCCCTTTGATTCTATTCCTGAAAACAAGAAATCCAATTAAACCAGCAACCAATGCAGGAATTATCCAGATAGCGAAAAAGGTAAAAACAGGAGATCTAAAAGGTTCCCAGAAAAAAGGTAATTTTTCAACACCATATAATGCAAAAAACTCAGGAATATTATTTGGGAATTCAGAGGAGCTGGTTATTTGCAAATACATTGCTGCACAATATCCACCTAGTGCAAAAAATATACCTTGTCCAAGACTTAGTAAACCTGTATATCCCCAGATAAGATCAACGCCAAGTGCAACTATGGATAAGGATAAATATCTACCAAGAAGGTTTAGTCTAAAAACAGGGAGTAGAGTTGGTGCTGCAATAATTAAGGCTATTAATATTATCCAAAAAGATAATACTATTTTTTTATCAAATTTAAATTTACCAAAGGACATTAGTTTTCAACCATCCTTCCTTTTTGAGGAAATAGACCTGTAGGTTTAAATTGTAAGAATATAACAATTAGTGCAAATATCATTACTCTTGCCATACTTGTGGTCGCAAAAAAGTTGATTGTGTTTGATAAAGGTAAAGGCATATTTGGCCATATTGATAAGAGTCTTCCAGCTCCAATTAAGTCAGTCATTATTCCTATTCCAAATGAAGCAAGTACTGTTCCTAATAAATTTCCTACTCCTCCCAACACTACAACCATAAAACAACCAACTATATAGTTCCCTCCAACATTTGGTCCTACAGAACCTAGAAGAGATACCGCTACTCCGGCAACTCCTGCTAAGCCAGAACCAATACCAAAAGTAATTATGTCCACTTTTTCAGTAGATATACCAAGGCAATCACTCATTTGTCGGTTCTGTGTAACTGCTCTTATACGCATCCCCCAAGCACTTTGATTAAGAAATAATGTTATTGCTATTACAGAGATTAGAGTAATGACAATTATCATTAATCTTGTTTTAGGAAATGCAGTGCCAATAATTTCTATTTGACCTCGCATCCATGAGGGGGCAGTTACATCAACATTTCGGGCGCTTGCTCTACTAAGTTTGCTGACAGAGGAAGAGATTACGCCACCTGTCAGGACCCCAGTTAAAGCAGCAAATATCCAAGAACTAAATTTAAAATATTTGAAATTTATTGATTCTTTTATTTTTGAAGAAAATGTTGTTGGTAAGAGTAAACCAATTAATAGACTTATAACAAGGCCGGTCCCATAAGCTAAAGGTACACTTCTGACAAATTGTTGAAGAATCAAGCTTACTCCCCAAGTTGCGAGAAGTGTTTCTAGTGGATTTCCATAAAGCTTTCTTATTATGGTTTTTTCTAGGAGAATGCCTACTACTCCACTAACAATAAAAGCAAGGAAAATAGAAACTATTATGTATGAATTGTAGAAAGGTTTTAATATAGGTAATTTGAAAATTAATTGTGTTACATATGTTGTGTAAGCACCAAGCATCATAAGTTCTCCATGGGCAAGATTTATTACACCCATAAGACCAAAAACAATTGCTAGACCTAGTGCAGCAACAAGTAGTACAGATCCGATTGCAACACCATTAAAAAGACTATCGAGAAGTAACTCCAATTTAGAAAAGAAAATATTTGATTATATAAAATAAAAGGAGGTGTTAACCTCCTTTTATTTTGAAGTATAGGTTTTAATTAGATTAAAGCTTATACTTTTCTCCTTTTGAAGGATCTGTCCAATCGCATGCAAATCCTTTTGAACTTGGATGCTTTTGGTTCCATGCTTGAGGAAGAACAACTCCTGTTTCTTCAAGGATTGTAAATCCACCCTCTGCATTAATCTCTCCAATTCTTACTGTTTGAGATAAGTGATGATTAGGCATAACTTCAACAGGACCTTGTGGGGCATCAAACTTTTGTCCAACAAGGGCTTCCCTTACTGCGTTGTCGTCGAATGTTCCAGCATCTTCAACTGCCTGTTTCCATAAATAAACCATGTTATATGCAGATTCTTGAGGATCAGCTACAACACGATCAGATCCCCATCTTTTCTTGAAACTTGCAGCAAATTTCTTAGATGCAGGAGTATCGATTGACATCATGTAATTCCAAGCGCCAAAGTGACCTTCAAGGAACTCAGGACCAATTGTACTAATCTCTTCTTCAGCTATTGAATAGTTCATTACGTAGTAGCCACTTGAAGGCGTGATACCAGCATCTTGAATCTGTTTGAAGAATGCAACGTTTTGGTCACCATTAAGTGTATTAATGATTATTCCACCTTCAGGAAGCGCCTTCTTGATTTTTGAGATAATTGGAGCAACTTCAGTATTTCCTAATGGAAGGTAATCCTCTCCAACAACTTTACCTCCTAACTGTTTTACCTGAGCTTTAGTGATTGTGTTTGAAGTTCTTGGGAAAACATAATCAGAACCTACAAGGAAGAAATCTCCACCTGCTGCTGGAGAACGCTTATACATGAAATCTGTAGCGGGTTCTGACTGTTGGTTTGGTGTGGCTCCTGTATAGAAGATGTTGTTAGAACATTCTTGAGCTTCATATTGAATTGGGTAATAAAGGAAAGCATCCTTTGATTCGTAAACTGGTAACATTGCCTTTCTACTAGCAGATGTCCAACCACCAAATACGACAGGAACTCCGTCTTGATCTATTAGTTTCTTAGATTTTTCAGCAAAAGTAGGCCAGTCAGATGCACCATCTTCAACTATGTATTCTATTTTGTAGCTTTTACCGCCAACTTTTACACCACCAGCAGCATTTATCTCTTCAATAGCCATTTTTTCAGTATCAACAAGGGTTGATTCAGAAATTGCCATTGTTCCAGATAACGAATGCAAAATACCGACGGTTACTGTGTCGTCGAAACTTCCGGAGGTTCCACCTCCACCACATGAAGTTGCTGTGACCGCAAGTGAGGCAGTAGCTAATCCTGCCAAAATACGCCTTGAAATTCTCATGAATTAGGATAAATTAGGTAATTGACCCTCAATAGGGGGATAAAATAAAAGTTATTAACGAGTGAGGATTAGTTTTGTATCAGTCGTAACTTTTTGTTGAATCCAATATATATGTAATGAACATTTTCTAGTTTCGATTGTTTGGTATATGTGATTCTAAAAACTGAGTTATTTCTTCAACTCCTAAGCCGCTACTAAGGTTGGTAAAAAACCAAGGTTTCCCTTTTCTCATAAATTCCGTATCTCTTTTCATAATATTTAAATCTGCACCAACCATATCTGCTAAGTCAATTTTGTTTATTAATAATAAATCTGATCTTGTTATCCCCGGTCCCCCTTTTCTAGGAATTTTATCTCCTGCAGATACATCAATAACATATATTGATAAGTCTACAAGTTCTGGACTAAAACTAGATGCTAAATTATCGCCTCCACTTTCTACAAAAACAAAATCTAGAGGATTATATTTATTTTCTAAATCTAAAACTGCATTCTTATTTAATGAACAATCCTCTCTTATCGCTGTATGAGGACAACCTCCTGTTTCTACACCAATAATCCTTCCTTCCTCTAAAACTTTTTTATTTATTAGAAAGTTCGCATCTTCTTTGGTATAGATATCATTGGTAACAACTGCTATCTCATAATTATTTTTTAGGCTTAAGCATAGATTCTCTACTAATGCAGTTTTTCCCGAACCTACCGGCCCAGCAACTCCTACTCTCAATTTGCTGCTCATAAATTAATTTCTAAAAAGTTTTGTATAAAGGTCATTATGATTTTGTTGTGCCATAGCTAAACCTACATTGCCAAAATATATGTCATCAATTTCTTTGTCCATGATTTCTTCAGAAACTTTTGAAATTTCACATAATAAGTCTCTTTGAATTAATTGTGCTTTTGTTGACCCAATAGGAATAATCCTTAATGCTGCACTAAGTTGGTTTGCACTCCACGCGTAGAAAAAATTCTCAACCATTTCTAACTTCGTAATTTCAAAACAATAACAAGCCCAACTCCACGCTAATGACCAGGAGCTTTTTTTATCATTTTTATATAGATATTCAAATCCAAATTCTTTGGTTAAATCAAATAGAGATTTTGACATTTGAATTTGTTGTTCTCTCATTTCGAGAGAGTCCTTTGATGAGAGGATCCATTTATCCAAACTCAATAGTTTTTGCAAATTACTTTCTAAATTTTTGCTGTCGTTAATCTCTTTGAAAATATCAAAAAAATCTAGTAATAGTCTGGCATCTAGTCTGATCTGGCCAATTTTTAGTTCACTTATAATTAAATCTTTAACAGAATTTGAATCTTTTAAATTTTTACTCTGCAGATAACTCTCCATTCCCTCCGAATAACAAAATCCTCCAACAGGTAGGTTAGGACTTATTAATAAATATTTTATTAAGTGACTTTTACTCATGACTATGGGCACCTCTTTCCGGAAAAAACTTTTTCTTGGTATTTTTTAAATCAACTTCAAAGTTAAGAAGCATTTTTTTAATGATATAATCACTTTTTGTTAGAAGAATGTCTTCTTCGATTTCTACTTCCACGTGCCTATTTCCTAGATGATAAGCTATTTTTATAAGCTCAATTTTGGAATTAGACCTTATTTCAATCAAATCTTCTGTTTTGGCAATTATTTCTACATAAAAATTGGAATCATTAGTTGAGAGAATATCTCCATCATTTAATTTGCCCTTTCTAGGTAATTGTAAGATTATTTCTTGATCACAATCAGTTAATCTTTTACCTCGTAAGATTTTCCTTTCATCTGAGCTTAAGGTAAGTTTTAAAAATGAACCTAATCGCGGTTTTTCCTCAATCCAATCAGTTACAACAATTTGTTTATTCATTTTCATATTCATAATTTTTGGTTACTTTAATTTAGTAATTAAAGAAAATAATTTATGATAAAAACTTCATGGGAAGGTAATTGTTTCTTAAATTTTTTCAATAATAAAGCAAGTTTAGGAAATGTTGATAAAACAATCTTTAAATCTAAATCAACTTCTCCTTATAAGTTATTAAAGTCTACTCATGATATGGAAGGCAGATGCATTTTGCCTGTTCTACATACTGCAGGGGGATTGGTAGGAGGAGATTTACTTGAGTTTGAAGTAAATCTTGAAAAAAACTCAAAGGTTTTATTAACTACTTCTTCTGCTCAGAAAGTATATGGATCAGTTGGAAGATCTAAAATCTATCCAAAAGGAAGTTTTTCAAAGCAAAAGAATCTCATAAAGATTCTTGATAATTCTCATTTAGAATATCTCCCCCAAGAAACAATTATCTTTGCAAATGGTTTATATTATCAAAACTTTAAAGTATCTATTTCAGAAACTTCAAGTTTCTTATTTACTGATTTAATAAGACTTGGAAGATCTTCTGCGGGAGAGTCTATCGAAAATGGAGTTTTTAGGTCGAAATTAGAAATTATAAGAAATAATGATTTATATGATGAATGGGAATATGTTGATCAAATTGAATTATCTAAAGCAAGTTATGTGGCCAAGTCAGGCATGGATTACATGCCCGTTTTTGGATCCTTAATATGGATTTGCGAAAAAGATTTTTCTAAATCAAAAATTAATAATCTGGTGGGAAATATAAAAAAGATTTTTAATGAAAGTGATAATCATTTATCTATTGGAATTCTTGAAAATGGAATCTCTGTAAGATTCCTAGGGGATTCTTCTCAAGATGCAAGGAAATGTTTTTTTTGTATTTGGAAACAAATTAGGTCTGTTTGTGGATTCTGTGAGCCAAAATATCAAGGTGTATGGCCTTTACAAGATTCTATGAATTATTAATTATGTTCAGAAAGAACCTTTTTTAAGAATTTATAGATTAATTTTTTATTATGCATCTTTCACCTCAAGAAAAGGATAAATTATTGATTTTTTCTGCTGCGCTCTTAGCTGAAAGAAGACTTAGTCGAGGTCTTAAGCTTAATTATCCTGAAACAGTTGCTTTTTTGAGTTTTCAAGTTCTTGAAGGAGCGCGAGATGGAAAAAGTGTAAGTCAATTAATGTCAGAGGGAACTACATGGCTTTCAAAATCACAAGTTATGGAGGGCATCCCTGAAATGGTTGATGAAGTCCAAATAGAAGCAGTTTTCCCTGACGGTACAAAATTAGTTACTATTCACAATCCAATTAATTAATTATGAGTAATTTAATTCCAGGCGAAATAATTCCTGAACAAGGTGAAATCGAATTAAATCTTGGTAAGGAAGTTAAAACAGTAAAAGTTTCTAATTCTGGAGATAGGCCTGTACAAATTGGATCTCATTTTCATTTTTTTGAAGCTAATAAGGCTTTAATTTTTGATCGTGAAATAACACTTGGTATGCGTCTTGACATTCCTGCAGGAACAGCAATTAGATTTGAACCTGGAGATACAACTGATGTCAAATTAGTACCTTATTCAGGTTTAAGAATTGCAAATGGTTTTAATTCATTGGTTAACGGTTCTTTAGATATTTAAAATTATGTCCTATAAAATTAACAGAAATACTTATGCTCAAACTTACGGACCCACCACCGGTGATAGAGTAAGGCTTGCTGATACCGAACTTTTTATTGAAGTAGAAAAAGATTTAACTACATATGGAGATGAAGTTAAATTCGGTGGAGGTAAAGTTATTCGAGATGGGATGGGGCAGTCTCAAGTAAGAAGAGCTGACGGAGCTGTAGATACCGTAATAACTAACGCTTTGATCGTAGATTGGTGGGGAATAATTAAGGCTGATGTGGGCATTAAGGATGGAATGATTTTTGAAATCGGTAAAGCTGGTAATCCTGATATCCAGGAAAATGTAGATATTGTTATTGGTGCATCAACAGAAGTAATAGCTGGGGAAGGCCATATTCTTACTGCAGGTTCAATCGATACCCACATTCACTTTATCTGTCCCCAACAAATTGAGACAGCACTAGCCTCTGGAATTACAACCATGTTAGGAGGAGGAACTGGACCTGCAACTGGCACAAACGCTACTACTTGTACTCCGGGTTCTTTTCATATTTCTCGAATGCTTCAATCTGCAGAAGCATTTCCAATGAATTTAGGTTTCTTTGGAAAAGGAAACTCAACAAATGAGATCAATCTTATTGATCAGGTCGAAGCTGGTGCGTGTGGATTGAAGCTTCATGAGGATTGGGGAACGACTCCCTCGACAATAAATTCTTGTCTTAATGTCGCAGATAAGTTTGACGTACAAGTATGTATCCATACTGATACTTTAAATGAGGCAGGCTTTGTTGAAGATACCATTAACGCTATTGCCGGAAGAACTATTCATACTTTCCATACTGAAGGAGCAGGTGGAGGTCATGCGCCAGACATTATTAAAATTTGTGGAGAAAAAAATGTTCTTCCAAGTAGTACTAATCCAACAAGACCCTATACGAGGAACACATTAGAAGAGCATCTTGACATGTTAATGGTTTGTCATCATTTAGATTCTAAAATCCCAGAAGATATTGCATTTGCTGAATCAAGGATCAGAAGAGAGACAATTGCCGCTGAGGATATCTTGCATGATATAGGTGCCTTTTCAATAATTGCTAGTGATTCTCAAGCCATGGGAAGAGTTGGTGAAGTAATTACAAGAACTTTTCAAACCGCTCATAAAATGAAAGTCCAAAGGGGGCCACTATCAGAGGATTCTGATAGGAACGATAATTACAGAGTAAAGAGATATATTTCTAAAGTCACAATTAATCCTGCAATAGCTCATGGTATTGATAAATATGTAGGGTCTATAGAAAAGGGTAAAATTGCAGATTTATCATTGTGGAAACCTTCCTTTTTTGCTGTAAAGCCTGAATTAGTTGTTAAAGGAGGATCTATAGCTTGGTCACAAATGGGTGATGCAAATGCTTCAATTCCTACTCCAGGGCCTGTACATGGTCGACCTATGTTTGCAAGCTTTGGCAAATCTCTAATTAAGAGTTCTTTTACCTTTTTAAGTAAAAATTCAATTGATCAAAATATTCCAAATAAATTAGGCTTACAAAAAAAATGTATTCCAGTATTAAATACCAGAGATATCAATAAATCACACTTAAAACTAAATAGTAAACTACCAAATATTTCAGTTGATCCTCAAACTTATGAAGTTTTTTCTGATGGGGAGCTTCTTACGTGTGAACCTCTAGATGAAGTCCCAATGGCTCAAAGGTACTTTTTGCTTTAAAAGTTTTTAATTAATTCTTTTTCAGTTGTTTTTATATCTTGTGACCCAGCAATTGCCAAATCTTCTTGCAGTTTGTTCTCACAAGATAAAACTCTTGACCAACTTGGTAACTGCTGTGTAGTAGGGCAAGCTAAGTAATCTTCTGTAGCCGGTCTCAATAGTTTCGCGAATTTTTGTACTGACAGCTCTTCTTCATGCCTATCGTATGGGAGTTGATTAACTGCTGAATCTAATCCAAATTGTTTTACCCGATCTTCCCCAACTCTTTTATATAGAACTTCTAAGGTTGCTAGTTGAGTGCTTGTTAAGGTCTCAGCTTGATGCTCCATGAGACCTCTTAAAACACTTGAAAGTATTTCTGTACACATTTTTTGCAATCCTTCTTTAGACGAATCGCCAATATTCTTATGTTTATGGTCAAACAAACCTAGGTCAACTTGGGCTATTTTGGAAGTTCTTACGTTTCTATAAACTTCTGATAATAAACCTATTTCTAAACCCCAATCACAAGGAATTCGTAAATTCATAGCAAGGTCTTTTGTGAATGCAAACTCACCTGCTAATGGATATCTAAATGATTGAAGATATTGTAAAAAAGGACCCTTTCCTACTAACTGCTCAAGACTTGCCAATAAGGGACCCACAAATAATCTTGTTGCTCTACCTTGCAATTGATTGGTCTCTAAGGATAACCTGCTGTAAAAAGCCTTTACATATGATATTCCATATGATTCATCAAGAAGTGGAAGTATCATTCTTGAAGGATACAAAGGACTAAAAGTTCTTATATCAGCATCAAAAAGAGCAACAACTTCTGATTTTCTCGTCGCAACCCCTATACCTTGCCATACAGCCCATCCTTTACCTGGAGTTCCTAAAAGTTCTAACCCATTCTTTTCTTGGCTCTTTAATAGTTCTATTACAGAGGGAGAATTAGTCCATTGAACATGAACTGGAAATGGCATTGAGTCAAAAAATGATTTTGCTGATCTAACTTGCTCAACAGTTTTTGCAGAAAGAGCAATAACTAATTCATTTAAGCCTGTAAGGTCTTTTAAAACTTCTCTTATGTCTTTTAATGCTGGACGCTCAAATTCTTCATATAAGCAAGGTATTAGAATACTAGTTGATCTTTTTTTTAGACTTTTGTTTAATTCTTTAAGTAAATTTCTTGTAACTCCATATTCATGTATTGTTGTGATTAAACCTTGTTGAAAGTCCATTTTCTAATTGATGTGCAGAATAGTATTAATACTTCGTTGATTTTTTCAAAGTGAAGCAAATTGATTCAGAGAAAAAATTAAATAGATTAAACATTGATAAATTGTTAAAAACAATTTATTCAAATAATACTACAGAAGAAATTAATTTTATTTCAAACCAATTATTACAGATTTTAGAGGATTTCTCTCAGAAATCTGCTTATGAAGAAATAAGAGATAAGGAAAGGTGGAATGAATCTCATTCGGTTTTGATAACTTATGCAGATAGTATTTATAAAAGTGGCGAGGCAACATTAATTACTCTTAGTGAGTTGTTAAGTAAACATTTTGGCAGTCTTTCTAAAGTTGTTCATATTCTTCCTTTTTTGAAATCTACAAGTGATGGAGGTTTTGCAGTCT
The DNA here is from genome assembly GCF_017695975.1 of Prochlorococcus marinus CUG1417. Taxonomy (NCBI): domain Bacteria; kingdom Bacillati; phylum Cyanobacteriota; class Cyanophyceae; order Synechococcales; family Prochlorococcaceae; genus Prochlorococcus; species Prochlorococcus marinus. The sequence goes on from NZ_JAAORN010000001.1 coordinate 765,532, forward strand.
CAAGTTATGATTCTTTGGACGAAAAATTTGGTGGTTGGGATGATCTCAAAAATATTTCTAAAAATCATGATTTGATGGCTGATTTAGTACTAAACCATGTCTCATCATCTCACCCATGGGTTCAACAATTTATTAAATCCCAAGAACCCGGAATATCAAATGTTTTTTCACCTCAACAAAATCTTGACTGGTCAAAAGTAGTTAGGCCTAGAAGTTCTTCTTTGTTTTCTCAAATAAATACTGAAGATGGTCCTAAACAAGTTTGGACAACTTTTGGTCCAGATCAAATTGATTTGAATTGGCATAATCCGAAAATGACTCTTGAGTTCTTAAATCTAATTATTAATTATTTATCTAATGGAATTAAATGGTTCAGGCTTGATGCCGTAGGTTTTATTTGGAAGGAATCAGGGACAACTTGCTTGCATTTACCTAAAGCACATTCAATTGTGAAACTCTTAAGAGTTCTTTTAAACAATCTTCTTAACGATGGAGTTTTAATAACAGAAACTAATGTTCCTCAAAAGGAAAATTTATCTTATCTGAATACTGGTAATGAAGCTCATATGGCATATAATTTCCCATTGCCACCTCTCCTCCTTGAGGCAATTATTACTTCAAGAGCTGATATCCTAAACTCATGGATATTTGATTGGCCAATATTACCTGATGATACTACGTTATTTAATTTCTCTGCATCACATGATGGAGTTGGTTTAAGAGCTCTTGAAGGTTTAATGAATGATCAGAGAATTAAAGATTTATTAATTAATTGTGAAAAAAGGGGAGGCTTGGTAAGTCATAGACGTTTATCAAATGGTGATGATAAACCCTATGAATTGAATATTAGTTGGTGGAGCGCAATGGAAGACTCTAGTAGAGATACTAAAAGATTTCAATATGAGAGGTTTATTTTGAGTCAATTATTAGTAATGGCTCTTAAAGGTGTTCCTGCATTTTATTTGCCAGCATTACTAGCTTCAGAAAATGATGTCAAAAGTTTTTCTATGACAGGTCAAAGAAGAGACCTAAATAGAGAAAAGTTTAAATCAGAAAATCTTTTAGCCGTGCTAAAAAATCCTGAATCTAATGCAAATAAAAACTTAAAATTTCTTAGGAATGCTATGGATGTTAGATCAAAATTAAAGCAATTTCACCCTTGTTCACAAATGCAATGTTTGTCTAAAGGTAGAAGTGATATTGTCGTTATCAAAAGAGGTGAGGGTCCTGAGTCTGTTTTTGCAATACATAATATGACTGAAAATAAAATTAATTATCAATTGAATGATAATGACTTGCCAAAAAAAATTGATAATGATTTTAATACCCATGATTTTTTAACATCCACTAAATACAATTGCAAAAATATTAGTCTTGAGCCTTTTCAAGTAATTTGGCTTAGTGCTTTATAAAATGAAAGAAAATTCTTCTATTTGGGTTGTAAGTGATGTAGATGGTACTTTAATGGATCACTCATATGATTTATCACCTGCTAAAGAAACTATAAAAAAACTACAAAAATTATCTATACCCGTAATTCTTTGTACAAGCAAAACAGCTTCTGAAGTAAAAGTTATTAGAAAGGAACTTAACTTGAAGGATCCTTATATTGTTGAGAATGGTGCGGCAATATATGGTGAATCTCTTAAAAGAGTAAATGGAGAAATTATTCTTGGTATAAAATATGAATCTCTTGAAGAAATCTTAAATTATATTTCTAGTGAAATCGATTATAAACTTACTCCTCTTAATAATCTCACTGACCAAGAAGCCACTCAGCTCACAGGTTTAGAGGGCAACTCATTGAACTTAATGCGTGATAGGCATTGGAGCATGCCTTTTTTAAATCCGCCAAATTATTTAGAAGAGAAAATTAACATCTGCTGTAAAAAGTTCAATGTTGATATTTTCAAGGGAAATAGAATGAGTCATTTATTATCTACAAAATCGAATAAAGGTAAAGCCATAAATGCTCTTAAAGAATATTCAAACGATCAAAATATTGAAATTATAGGTTTAGGCGATTCTCCAAATGATTTGCCTCTACTTTTAAACTCAGATATTAAAATCGTTATTCCTGGAAAAGAAGGACCTAACTTAAATTTGCTAAATCAATTAAAAGATTTTGAATTTACTTTAGCTTCTGAACCAAATGGATATGGTTGGAAAAATGAAATCAATAAATTGATAAATAAGCGAGAAATAACCTAAAAAGATGAAAGATTTAGATATTAATTTCCCTTTTGATAAATTTGAAAAGTTAATTATTGATATTGGTTGGGAATCTTTGGATGATTGGTTTAATTTTTGGAATAATCAAAGAGACATTCTTGCAATTGATCAATATTGGAACAATAAAGTAAACGATGATTGGATTTGGGGTTTGGCTTTACCTCTTTTATCTCAGGCTTATAAATTTCAAAATAATTCTTCTAATAGAAAAATTATTGGAATCTCAGCTTTACCTGGTACAGGTAAAACAACACTAGGAAAATGGCTTGAAGCTATATCGTTAAAATTAAACTTCAAAATTGCGGTGATTTCAATTGACGACTTTTATCTCCCATCAAATGAAATGAAATTAGCTATTAAGAATAATCCTTGGAATGTTTCAAGAGGGTTTCCTGGTAGCCACTCGGTAAAATTAATGCATGAAAAATTAATAAATTGGAAGATAAATGGAGAATTGAATGTACCAGTTTTCGATAAATCTTTACGAAATGGTTTGGGAGATAGATCTCATTGGAGATTAGATAATCCTGATTTATTAATTCTTGAGGGATGGTTTTTGGGAATAAAACCTTATTCTATGGACATAACTGATCGACCCATAAATACAATGAATTTGAGTCTTCATGAATCATCTTATGTATTGAAAATTCAGAATAACCTAAACGAATATTTAGATATTTGGACTTTAATAGACAACATTTGGCATTTAAAGCCCTTGAAGATTGAATATATGAATATGTGGAAAACAAATCAGGAAAAAGAAATGTTTTTAAAGAAAGGTAATGCCCTCAAAGATGAAAAATTATCTAATTTTTTGAGAATGCTTAATGTCTCAATTCCTCATAAAAGTTTTGATCTTATCAAATCCTACGCGCTTTTATTAATTGATCAAAAAAGAAAGTTAGTTGAGGCAGGATTGAATTTGTAGTATTTTCTAAATTTTTTTTTTTCAGTAATTTTTTATACATTTTTTTCAGGTCTTTATAGTGTTTAATTATTGTTAATTTTGTTGATTAGGGATGGTTGAGTTTTCTTACAAAAATGAAGGGTGTAGGATGGTTGTCTTGAGATGTATTGGTCCTTCAAATTTTTTTTTAGAGAGAGTTTTATTTCCAACAGATATTCTTACTTTTATGGCACCTAATGACTCTAGAGTAGAAATCTGGGGGAATGAATTATATGGCCCTAAACTGGAAGAGAGGATAAGAGTCTCCTCTGATAATGAAGATTCCAAGTTAGTGGCTTAGTTCAAAAACCTCTAATTGTCTTCGAGTCATAATTTTTTACAAATACCATTTTTTTATTGATATTATCAAACTAGTTTAAGTTTCAAAGATGTCTTATTTTTCTTCTTTTGCGATAGGCGGTTTTGTACCTTCTGCAGCTATTGCAGGAGTATTACTTTTAGTTGGTTTGGGAGCCTTCTTTTATCTTGGTATCAAAGGTCCAACAGATTATTAAAGCTAAATTTAATCAACAAATAGTTATTTAAATTTTATAACTGATTTCTCAAACTATTTTTATGGATTTAACAACCATTTTATTTACATTAAGTTTGCCTTTCGTTTTATTAACTATCTACTTTGGCACTAGAAATGATTTTTACGAAAGTGAAAATTATAAAGGTGACGGATGTGCTCATGATGTTAAACGGTAATTATATTAAATCTTGCCAATAAATATAAAAAGTCCATTTACTATCAAAATTCTAGACAGGTCTATAAATATTATTTCACCTGCTTTTTTACAAGTTTCTAATTTATTATTGGAATAGAAAGTTAATAATGGCTTTTTATTTCACTTGCCTCAGGCCAAGCTTCAGGCCAAGGTCCTTTACCTTCTATATAAATTACCAATTACTAACAATTATCATTCAATGAATCTGAAAAAAAATAATATAGAAAATAAGAAATAACAATATTGAAATAGATTTTTTTATATTTAGTCTTTACTTATTAAATGTATATTGTATTTTCTAATTAGTTAACAACTATATTAGGAATTTATATAAATTTTGGAATATTTAGAATTTTTTTTATATGGTTTAATTCAAGGTTTTACAGAATTTATTCCAGTAAGTAGTACTGCTCATTTAAAAGTCGTATCACAATTTTTAGGAATTAATGATCCAGGCTCATCTTTATCAGCAATTATTCAACTTGGCAGTGTTTTGGCTTTAATTTGGTATTTTAAGAATGATATTTTTAAATTAAAAAGTAGTTCTTCAAAAAGGATTTTTGATAATCTTTTAAATCAAAGAATCTGGAAAACAATTTTGATTGGGACTATCCCAATTGTCTTGCTCGGTTTTAGTATAAAAATTTTTATTCCAGATTTTTTTTATGATTTTTTTCGTTCAAATTTATCAATAGCAATAGTCTCTTTCATCATGGCTTTTTTTATGTACATAGCAGAAGGCTCGAAAAAAGGTTCTAAAAATTTAAACAATCATAATTATACTGACAGTCTTTTGATAGGTTTTTTTCAAGCGCTTGCTATCTTCCCTGGTGTCTCAAGGTCTGGGGTTACTATTTCTACCGCTCTTATTTCAGGATGGGAAAGAGGCGATGCTGCAAAGTTCTCTTTTCTTTTAGGTATTCCAGCGATCGCTCTTGCTGGAATTGTTGAGTTCATTTCTTCTTTTAATGAATTTTCATCCTTTAGCTTTTTTCCTCTAATTGTTGGTTTCATTACCACATTTTTGTCCTCTGTATTAGCAATAGATTTCTTATTAAAGTATTTTTCTTCAAATGGGTTGAAAATATTTATCATCTATCGAGTAATTTTTGGTGTTGTAATTCTTTTGAATTTATAATTGGATCTGAAAAAAAATTTTTGTAATTGTGTTAAGGTTTTAAAAAATCATTCTAATGAACATTTTTATATCTTTCCAATTAGGTGAAGTGGAAGTTTCAAATCTTACTATATTGGTTTTAGCTTTTTTTTCTTCTTTTACATTCATAGCGGTAGGCATAAGTTCATATAAACTATACAAATCTCTTATAAATGAAGATGATAAGTAATCGGAACGGCGGGATTTGAACCCACGACCCCCACTACCCCAAAGTGGTGCGCTACCAAACTGCGCTACGCCCCGTATCTTTACTATAAAGATTAGATTGATTTAAATGTTATTCTTTATAGGATTGTTATCAGATCTCAATACACACTTGTCAATTTCCCAATTAAAGTTTTCCCATATATGGTCTTCTAATTTATAGTTGCTTCCAGGGAAAACTCCTAACTTAACTTTTGTAGGTGAAGCGGAACAATACTGCCTGCTTCCAGCTGATGCAAGGTATTGCTGATGGTATTGTTCTGCATAAAAATATGAATCAATCATTTTTATTTCCGTTTCAATTAAACCAAGATTTTTTTTGCTAAGTTCCGTTTGATATTGCTCCTTACTGGCTAATATAGTTTTAATATTATTTTCATTTTTGTAATATATTGCTGATCTATATTGAGTCCCCATGTCGTTACCTTGCCTATTTTTTTGTGTAGGGTCATGACATTCCCAAAACATTTTTAATAAATCACTTACATCTATTTCCCTTTTATCCCATATAACTCTTACAACTTCTGAATGACCAGTTAAGCCGGAACATACTTCATAATAAGTTGGATTATTTTTTTCACCTCCAGCATAACCTACAGAAGTTGTGAGGACTCCAGGAAGTTTCCAAAAACATTTTTCAGCCCCCCAAAAACAACCACATCCAAAAATTATTTCATCTTCTTCAACATTAGGATCTTTTTTGATATCTGTTTTTAATATTCTATGTAATGAATAAGTATCATTAGTTAAATTTATTTCCTCATTATTCATAATGTTTTTCAGGAATTTGAACATAATTAAATTTTTATATTATAAGTAAAAAAATTTACTTTTAGTTTTTAATAATTCTGGTAGCTAGTTCTCTTTCCCAAAGTTGTTTATATAGCCCGTTCGCTTTTACTAAATCTTTATGATTCCCTTCTTGTACTATTTCTCCTTTATCCATTACTAAAATCCTATCGCAGGTCGCTGCAACAGAAAGTTGGTGACTGATCATTATGATTGTTTTATTACTTCTATCACTCATTTCATCTATTATTCTTGCGGCTGTTTTATTGTCTACGCTTGCTAAAGCATCATCAAGAACAATAATAGGAGAATTGACAAGAAGTGCTCTACCTAGTGCAGTTCTTTGCCTTTGTCCACCACTTAATGTAATACCTCTTTCACCAACAATAGTTTTAAACCTTTCTGGAAAACTATTTATATCATCAATTAATCCAGCTTTTGTAGCGCTTTCTTTAACTAAATATTTAGAAGCTTTTGGTTCTCCAAAACTTATGTTTTCTGAGATTGTAGAGGTAAATAAGAATGCTTCTTGAGGAACGATTGAAATATTTTTTCTAAGATCACTTAATTTTAAGGATTTTATATCAATTTCATCTAAAAATAATTGATTATCTGGAATTTCAATAGTCCGTCCTAGAGACTTTGCTAATGTTGTCTTGCCACAACCAACTGGGCCAACTATTGCAATAAGTTCTCCAGGATAAATTTTAAAATTAAGACCATTTAATGAATTGAATTTTGATCCTGGATACTTTATTGTTAATTTTTTTGCTTCTAAGAATCCCTTAACCTTTCTTTTTAAAAATTTAGTTTCTGCTCTATCTACAATATTTGGATTGTTCTGAAAGATTTCTTCAACACGATCTAAACTTACTTGACCAAGTTGAAAAGTATTTAACGTAAAACCTAATAGAGCTGTTGGGAAGACAAGTCTTTCTACGTAAAGAATTAAAGCTACTAAACCACCTATTGAAATAAATCCACTCTCTAATTGAAAAGTACCTAGTGATAATAAAATCAATAACGAAATTGATGAAATACCTTGTAACAAAGGGAATAGAGTGCTGGCTGTTCTTGCAAGTTTTATTGCTGAATTTCGATAGTCATTATTGTATATATTAAATTCTTTTATCTCAGCATTCTCTTGGGCATAAATTTTAATGGCGCTTATACCAGATAAATCTTCTTGTATTAGATCACTTAGTTTTGATAATGATTCTTGTTGAGCTTTCCTTTGTTTAACCATTCTGCCACCAAATAGACTTACTATTCCAAGGATTAATGGAAATATCATTAAAGCTGATATTGTTAATGTCTTATTAATCGAAAACATTGAAGGAATAGTGAATGAATAAGCTAAGACAATGTTGCACAAGCTTAAAACTGTAAAACCTAAAAGTCTTCGTATGTTTTCAACATCACTTGTGGCTCTACTAATTATGTCTCCACTTCCTTTTTTTTGAATCCATTCTGGATCTTGTATAAGTAAATGGTCAAAAAGTTTTTGACGAAGATTTACTTCTACTTTTCTACCTATACCAAAGACTATCTGTCTTGAAAATAATCTTATTAAACCCATACAAGTAGCTAAAAATATTAACCATAAAGATTTAGAAATAACAAAATCGGAAGAAAAGCCCTTTTGTAATTGATCAATTATATTTTTTACTTCTAAGGGTATAACAACACTTAGTATATTTACTATTAAGAGAGCTAAAGCTCCATATAAGAATTCTTTTTTGTAAGGTCTCAGGTATTTAGATATAACTTTTATTTTTAAATTTTTCATTTTATTTTGCCGATATGATTAAGATAATGTTTCATTTTTGAATATGTGAGCTAATTTTATAAATGATTCAGTATTTATTTATGGGTAACGAGCAAACTCATCCATTACATGAAACAGACAAAAACATTATAGATTCACTTATCACTAAAAAAACACCAGATGATCTTGACTATATAAATTTAGCTAGATTAATAAATCGTTATACACATTTCCCAGGAGAAATTGAAATTAAAAACGATATTGAAAAAATTTTAAATTTTTGGGAGATCACTAAAAATGAACTTTATTCTAAAACAAAAATTATTTGGTCAAATAGCTTCAGGCCTTCTAATACAAATAAAGATTTAGTTGGTTCAGGTTTTGATACCTCAAATTGAATTTTATCTGCATAATTTTTCTTCCATAAATAAATGTCTTCTAATCTATCAAACTCTGAAATCCTAAATAATTTGTTGGAGGGAAGGGACCTTGATGAATTAACTTCTAGATCCTTAATGCAAAGATGGCTTAATGATGAAATTTCAGATGTTGAAACTGGAGCTTTTTTGAGTGCTTTGAGAGCAAAGAGTTCTACTGGTGTCGAACTAAGTTCTATGGCTGAGGAACTCCTAAATGTTTGTGAATTGCCAGTAGCAAGACCAAATTTCTATTTGGTAGACACTTGTGGAACGGGTGGTGACGGAGCTAATACATTCAATATTTCAACTGCAGTTGCATTTGTAGCTGCATCTTGTGGGGTAAAAATTGCCAAACACGGAAATAAAAGTGCGAGTGGAAAAGTAGGCTCTGCTGATGTTTTGTTGAATCTTGGTTTGAATTTAAATTGTTCATTAGAAAAAGTTATCAAAGCTGTAAGTGAAATTGGAATAACTTTTTTGTTCGCACCTGTTTGGCATAAATCTTTAATAAAGCTTGCTCCATTAAGAAAGACCCTTGGGATAAGAACAGTATTTAATCAACTCGGACCATTGGTAAATCCTTTAAGACCCAATGCACAAGTTTTGGGTGTTGCTTCTGAGGATCTTTTAAAACCTATGGGAAGTGCACTTTTAAAAATGGGTATGAATAGAGCCATAGTCGTTCATGGGTCTGGTGGCCTTGATGAAGCTTCGCTTCAAGGAGAAAATAAAATAGTATTTGTTGATAATGGTGAATTACGGTTTTCAGAAATAAATATTTCAGACTTTAACCATGAAAATATATCTAACGAAAAGCTTGTGGTTTCTGATTCTGAGTCTAACGAGGAAATATTAAAGTCTGTATTAAATGGTTCTGGACAAAAATCTCATATTGATGTGGTTGCCTTGAACTCTGCTTTAGTGCTTTGGGCAGCAGGCATTGAGGATAATTTAAATGAAGGATTTAATAAAGCATTATTTTCTATTAATCAAGGAGATCCATGGAAAAGGTTTTTACTTTTAAAAAATTATTTATCCGTAAATTAATTAATTTCATTTAGATGATTAATTCATATAAGAAAAACGCGAAATTGGTTTTAAGTAATGGAAATGTATTCCCAGGATTCTTTTTTGGTGCTTCTGGTACAGCTATTGGTGAAATAGTCTTTAACACGGGAATGACCGGATATCAGGAGGTTATTACTGATCCAAGTTATTATGGACAAATATTAACATTCACTTATCCAGAGATTGGAAATACTGGTATTAATTTTGAAGATTCAGAATCTAATATTAATGTAAAAGGCATAATAGTTAGAAATTTTTCATTTAATTGCAGCAATTGGAGATCTAAAAAGAATTTTAATCAATGGTTAATTGAAAAAAATATCGTAGGTCTATATGGAATTGATACAAGGGCTCTCGTCAAAATTTTAAGATCTAGTGGTGCGATGAATGGAGTTATTACCTCTCTAGATAAAACGGATGAAAGTTGTTTAAAGATAATTTGTGATACGCCAAAGATGGAGGGATTAAACTTATCAAAATCTGTTTCAACAAAGCAACAATATTTATGGAAAAGTCATACGCAAACAATTTTTGATTTGAGAAAAAGATATGATGAATCTTCAAAAAAGTTAAAAGTAATAGCAATTGATTTTGGAATTAAAAAATCAATTCTAAATAGACTTGTATCCCATGGTTGTGAAGTTTTGGTTTTACCTTCTCGATCTTCTCTAAATGATGTTCTATCTAACAAGCCGGATGGTATATTTTTCTCAAATGGTCCAGGAGATCCTTCTTCTGTTACTGAAGGTATAGGCTTAGCAAAATCACTCATTGAATATGGTGAAATACCTATGTTTGGAATTTGCCTTGGCCACCAAATATTTGGATTGGCATTAGGAGGTTCTACTTATAAATTACCTTTTGGACATCGCGGTTTAAATCATCCTTGTGGTGAAAATAATAAAGTTGAGATAACTAGTCAGAATCATGGATTTGCTATAGATCCCAACTCTCTCTCTGAAGAATTAGTTAAAATAACTCACTATAACCTCAACGATAATACTGTGGCTGGCCTAGAGGTTCATAATAAGCCTATATTTAGTGTGCAATATCATCCAGAAGCAGGACCTGGTCCACATGATTCAGATTATTTATTTAAGAAATTTGTTTCTCTAATGTTAGAAAGATGTTGACATATTGTTTTCTTTTGATTTGATAATTACATTTGATATATTAATTTTTTGGAGGTAATAGATCATAGAAGATTTCCAGAAGTTAACGGTTTCCCTAAGAGGAAACCTTGAGGTTAAAACAAACATTATGGTTTTTACTTTTAAAGGCCAACTTGATGCTTTCTCAGAAAAACAATTTAAGACTTTTGTTACTAATAATTTAAAAAATGACCTTCCATTCATTATTGATCTTACAAAAATCGATTTTTTAGATTCCTCGGGTCTTGGAGCGCTTGTTCAAACTGCAAAAGAATGCAAAAAGTCGAAACTTGGGTTCTCTGTTGTTGGCAATTCGAGAGTCGCCCAAACAATTAAACTTGTTCGTCTAGGGGATTTTCTTAACTTGAAGTCAAGTCTTGAAGATGCATTAAATTATTTAAAAAATTGAATTATTGGATTCAAAACCTAGTTCCATATGGATCTCCCGAGGATATAGGTGTTATACAACTTGCTTGGCTTGGAGATTCTGTATGGGAGCTCCACCAAAGACTAAGGCATGTTCATTTCCCTTTAAAATCTAAAGATCTCCATATATCTGTAGTAAACGAAGTAAAAGCAAAATCCCAGTCAAGATCATTAAGTCAAATTGAACATTTATTGAATTCAAATGAAATGGATCTAGTTAGACGTGCTAGAAATAAAACAAAGAGATATCCAAAATCTTCAGATCCCACCATATATTCTAGAGCAACTGGTTTTGAAACTCTTATTGGCTGGCTATTTTTAAAAGATCCTCAAAGATTATCAACACTTTTTGAATATTTAGAATTAAAAATGAATTGAATCTATGAAAAACTCCTCAAATAAATTTCGCGGAAAAAATAATAAAGAGTACAATAAAAATTCAGATTTTGGTTATTTCTCAAAAAATGCAAATCGTTCAGAAAAAAATGAAAGATTTCTGAACAATTCTGCTAATTATAAGAATGTTGAAAATTTAGATAAAAAAAATAAAAATAATATTAAAAATAATAAGTTTTCATTTTCAAAAGGTAGAAAGCCAATATTTAAATCTAATACAGAATTTTCTAATAAAAACTCTAATAATCATCAAGATTTCACTAATAATAGAAATTTTGATGATTGGATATGGGGCAAACATTCAGTTTATGAAGCTCTAAATAGTGAAAGAGCGATTAATAGGATTTGGTGTACTTCGGAAATCTTTTCTTCAGACAAATTCTATATTTTGCTTAAGGACCTTAAATCAAAAGGAGTCCTTATTGAAGAAGTTTCTTGGAACAGGCTTTCGCAATTGACTTATGGTGCTTCACATCAAGGCATAGCATTGCAGTTGGCATGCTCTAAAACAATATCACTAGAACAATTAATCGATTTTTCTAAACAAAACTGTGTGAATCCTATAATTCTTGCATTAGACGGCATAACTGATCCACATAATGTTGGCGCAATTATCCGATCAGCGGAGGCATTTGATTGCAAGGGTATCATCATTCCTCAGAGAAGATCTGCTGGTTTGACGGGAACAGTCGCTAAGGTAGCTGCAGGAGCCTTAGAACACTTGCAAGTAAGTAGAGTTGTTAACTTAAATAGATCACTTGAGGTTCTTAAGAAAAATGGTTTTCTTGTTGTTGGCTTGTCTGGGGATGGACAATTATCTATCTCAAATTTTCTAGAAAAAGCACCCTTGGTAGTAATAGTCGGCTCTGAGGATAAAGGTATTTCTTTGCTTACTCAAAAAAAATGTGATTTTCTATTAAGTATTCCTCTTAAAGGTAAGACTTCAAGTTTAAATGCCTCTGTGGCTGCCGCCATATCACTATTTCACTTGACAGGAAAATAATTTTATTTCTTAATAATCACAGTTATTGAAGCACTCTAAAATGTTGTTGTTTCAATACATTATTATTATTAATAGAAAATTATTGAATTTTTACTACAAAATTGTATAGAATTTAACAAGAATTGATGGCCTTAAAGGCCAATAAAATTGATTAGAAACTTTGGAAACAAACTCGGATTAGCCTGGTGGGCTAAAATTGAGACAGATGAACCAGCTGGTACTTACTGGTTTGGCCCATTTATTACTAAACGTAGTTTAAGAGAAAATATGTCTTCTTTTATGAAAGATCTCTCTGATGAGGGTTCTAAAAATATTAAACATAGTTTTGTCCGCTGCAAAAAAGAGGAACCACTCACTATTTAATAAATTTAGTTTTAAGAAGTAAATTAAGAAATGAATTTTAATTCTTTAAGAAAGGAAATTACTAGCAATAATGCTTCTGTTAAAGAATTAGTTAATGATATTTTTGCCAAAATAGACAATAAAGATTCTGAAATTAACTCATATGTTTGTATTACAAAAGATAACGCAATCGCGCAAGCAGAAAAGATAGACAAATTAATTCAAAAAAGAGAAAAACTTCCTCCTCTTGCGGGTATGCCAATAGCAATCAAAGATAATATTTGTACCAAAGGAGTAGCAACCACTTGTGCAAGTAAAATGCTCAAAAGCTTTGTTGCACCTTATGAGTCCACGGCTTCAAGTAAATTATGGTCTTCTGGAGGCATTTGTTTAGGAAAAACAAATTTAGATGAATTTGCAATGGGTAGTTCAACGGAAACTTCTGTATTTGGGGTCACTTCAAATCCATGGGATATTAATAGAGTACCAGGAGGTAGTTCAGGCGGTAGTGCAGCTTCAGTTGCCGCCGGATTTTGTGCGGCGGCAATAGGTTCTGACACAGGAGGATCAATAAGACAACCAGCTTCTTTTTGTGGCGTTGTAGGTCTTAAACCAACTTATGGCAGAGTTAGTAGATGGGGACTTGTAGCATTTGCCAGCTCTCTTGATCAAATTGGACCAATTACAAATACTGTCTCAGATGCTGCTGAAATTCTCTATTCAATATCTGGTGTAGACCCCTTTGACTCAACATGTCTTGATAAACCAGTGCCAAATTATTTGACTGATTTAAATAAATCTATAAAGGGTTTAAAAATTGGCATCATTAAAGAATGTTTTGAACATTCTGGCCTTAATCCAGAAGTTAAGGAATCAGTACTTTCTGGAGTTGATAGATTCAGAACTTTAGGAGCTGAAATTATCGAAGTTGAATGTCCTAGATTTAATGATGGAATTGCGACATATTATGTCATTGCACCATCTGAAGCCTCCGCAAATTTAGCTAGATATGATGGAGTTAAATATGGCTACAGATCGAAAGAAGGTTCAAATCTTTTAGATATGACTTCAAAAAGTAGAGCTGAAGGTTTTGGAGATGAAGTTCAAAGAAGAATTTTGATAGGAACTTATGCTTTGTCAGCTGGATACAGTGATGCTTATTACAAGAAGGCACAAAAAGTTAGGACACTTATTAGAAAAGATTTTGATAATGCTTTTAAGAAAGTAGATGTTTTATTAACACCAACTTGCCCAACAACCGCTTTTTTAAAGGGTGATTTTGTCAATGATCCTCTATCAATGTATTTGTCTGATCTATTAACTGTTCCTGCTAATTTAGCGGGCCTCCCAGCAATAAGTATTCCTTGTGGTTTTGATACTAAAGGATTACCCATAGGATTGCAATTGATAGGTAATGTCTTAGAAGAGGATAGAATACTGAATGCCGCAAATATTTTCGAAATTGATGCTCAGGTAATTAAGAGCAGACCTTTATTCTAAAGTTGTATTAATAATTAATTTGTAATCACAAAGTATAGATCTTTTAGAAATTTTCTCTATCTTATATATATAAATTATTTGAATATGGGTTTCGTTCCGCTTCATAATCATAGCGACTACAGCTTACTTGATGGAGCTAGTCAAATATCAAAAATCGTAGAAAGAGCTTCTGATCTGGGAATGGAATCTATAGCTCTTACTGATCATGGAGTTATGTATGGTGTTCTCGATTTGGTCAAGAAGTGTAAAGAAAAAGGCATAAAACCAATTATTGGAAATGAAATGTATGTGATTAATGGTTCTATTGATGATCCTCAACCTAAAAAAGAAAAAAGATATCATTTGGTGGTGTTAGCAAAAAATCATACTGGTTATAAGAATCTAGTGAAATTAACAACAATTAGTCACTTAAATGGGATGAGAGGTCGAGGCATTTTTTCTAGACCATGTATTGATAAATCTCTTTTAAGTAAATATAGTGACGGTCTTATAGTTTCTACAGCTTGTCTTGGTGGAGAGATTCCTCAAGCTATCTTAAAAGGTAGATTAGACGTAGCAGAGGATATTGCCCTTTGGTATAAAAAATTATTTGCAGATGATTTTTATCTTGAAATACAAGATCATGGCTCTATTGAGGATAGAATTGTTAACGTTGAATTAATTAAAATTGGGAAGAAGCACGAAATAAAAGTTATTGCTACTAATGATGCACACTACTTATCAAATATGGATGTTGAAGCACATGACGCTTTGCTTTGCATATTAACAGGAAAACTAATAAGTGATGAAAAAAGATTGAGATATACAGGTACAGAATATATTAAAAGTGAAAATGAAATGCTAGAACTTTTTAAAGATCATATTGATGATGAATCAATTA
Source organism: Prochlorococcus marinus CUG1417 (assembly GCF_017695975.1). Lineage (NCBI taxonomy): Bacteria > Bacillati > Cyanobacteriota > Cyanophyceae > Synechococcales > Prochlorococcaceae > Prochlorococcus > Prochlorococcus marinus. Next base: position 780,564 of record NZ_JAAORN010000001.1, read on the forward strand.
ATGAGGCAGTGAACAATACATTAGAAATTTCTCAAAAAGTTGAGGTATTTGATTTGTTTGGTACTTATAGAATGCCAAAATTCCCTCTTAACGAAGATACTGATTCATTTACTTTCCTGACACAATTATCTAATGAAGGTCTTTTAAAAAGACTTAAAAAAAATAATCTTACTGAAGTTGATGAAAAATATAAAAAAAGACTATCTTCTGAATTAAAAATTATTAAAGATATGGGTTTCCCAGATTATTTTTTGGTTGTTTGGGACTATATCAAATTTGCTAGAGATAACTCTATCCCAGTAGGACCAGGTAGAGGTTCTGCAGCAGGCTCATTAGTAGCTTTTGCTCTTCAAATCACAAATATAGATCCTGTTGAGCATGGATTATTGTTTGAGAGATTTTTAAATCCTGCGAGAAAGTCTATGCCTGATATTGATACTGACTTTTGTATTGATCGGAGAAATGAAGTTATTGATTATGTTACTAATCGTTATGGAGAGGATAAAGTTGCGCAAATAATTACTTTTAATAAAATGACCTCAAAGGCGGTTTTGAAAGATGTTGCAAGGGTTCTAGATATATCATATGGAGAAGCGGATAAATTGGCTAAATTAATACCGGTTGTAAGAGGGAAACCTTATAAACTAAATGAAATGATTGATAAGAATTCTCCTAGTCAAGAATTTAGAGATAAGTATTTTAATGATAGTAGAGTAAAGAAATGGGTTGATTTGGCTTTGAGAATTGAAGGAACTAATAAAACATATGGAGTTCATGCTGCTGGAGTTGTAATCGCATCAGATCCTCTGGACGAACTTGTCCCTCTTCAAAGGAATAATGAAGGACAAATAATAACCCAATATTCTATGGATGATATCGAATCACTTGGATTATTGAAAATGGATTTCTTGGGTCTTAAGAATCTTACGATGATTGAAAAGACAGTTTCTCTTATTAACCAATCTACTGGAAAGAAAATAAATATTGATGAGTTACCTCAAAATGATGGTAAAACCTTTGAGCTTATTGGAAGAGGCGATCTTGAAGGCATTTTTCAACTTGAATCTTCTGGGATGAAACAGGTCGTTAAGGATTTCAAACCTAACTCACTAGAGGATATTTCTTCCATACTTGCTCTTTATAGACCTGGTCCTCTTGACGCAGGCCTTATACCTAAATTCATTAATCGAAAAAATGGGAACGAAAAGGTTGATTTCCCTCATCCTTTTATTAAGTCAATCCTTACTGAAACTTATGGAATTATGGTTTACCAAGAACAAATCATGAAAATTGCACAAGATCTGGCTGGTTATTCTTTAGGTGAAGCTGATTTACTTAGAAGAGCAATGGGCAAAAAGAAAGTATCTGAGATGGTAAAGCATAGGAGTATTTTTGTAGACGGTTCTATGAAGAAAGGTGTAAATGAGAAATTAGCAAATGATCTTTTTGATCAAATGGTTTTATTCGCAGAATATTGTTTTAACAAAAGTCACTCAACTGCTTATGGAGCTGTAACTTATCAAACTGCATTTTTAAAAGCCCATTTCCCTGTCGCATATATGGCATCCCTTCTAAGCGTAAATTCAGGTTCTAGCGACAAGATGCAAAGATATATTTCTAATTGTTATTCCATGGGAATAGAAGTTATTTCGCCAAGCATTAATTTTTCTGGGGTTGATTTTACTATTAAGAATAATCAGATTTTATTCGGGCTATCTGCAATTAAGAATTTGGGAGATTCTGCAATAAGAAATATAATTGAAAACCGAAATAGTTTTGGAATCTTTAAATCATTATCGGATTTGTGCGATCGTTTGCCTTCTAATGTTCTTAATAAAAGAAGTCTCGAATCTTTAATACATTGTGGAGCACTAGATGAGTTTTCAAATGACAATAATAGAGCTCAGTTATTGTCTGATCTCGAACATGTAATTGAGTGGGCCTCTTCAAGAAATCGTGATAGATTATCTGGTCAAGGAAATCTATTTGACTCTAAAGAAGAATTTTCTAATGTTGCTTTTTCAGATTCACAATTAGCTAAGGTTGATGATTATTCACTTATTGAGAAGTTAAAGTTAGAAAAGCAACTGTTAGGATTCTATTTATCTGATCATCCTCTAAAACATTTAACTAAGCCAGCAAAACTTGTATCTCCTATAAGCATTTCGCAGTTAGAAGAAACAAAAGATAGAACAAAAGTCTCTTTAGTTGCAATGATCCCTGAGTTGAAGCAAATCACAACGAGAAAAGGGGACAGGATGGCTATAATTCAGCTAGAAGATCTTTCTGGAAGTTGCGAAGCTATAGTTTTCCCAAAAACCTATGTCAGGTTATCAGAATTTCTTTTGACTGATACTAGATTATTAGTTTGGGGAACAATAGATAAAAAAAGTGATAAAACTCAATTAATAATTGATGATTGTAGAGAAATAGATAACCTTAAATTACTTATTATTAATCTTGAAAGTTCTCAAGCATCAGATGTAAGAGTACAAAATACTTTGAGAGACTGTTTAATTAAATTTAAACCAGATAAAGATAGATGTGGGATCAAGATTCCAGTTTTAGCAGCAGTAAGAAGTAAAAATAGTGTTACCTACGTTAAATTTGGGGAACAATTTTGTATTAGTGATATAAAGGGTGCATGCAAATTATTAGAAGATAAATCATTCCAAGTTAATTTGAAATCTTTAGTTTCCTAGATTAACTATTCTCCTCAAAATTTTGAGTTGCAGGTTTGAAGGCATCTTTTGCGCGTTGTATATTCATTGGAATATTTTCAATACCGAAAAAAGACCCAGGCTCCTTATCCCAACTGGCTGATAATATTCCAAAACTTAATCCTGCTAGACCTAGTAAGAAAAACAACGCTGAAATTGCAATAGTTGAGGAAGGTGGTATTTCAGCGATATTTCTTGTAACGATAATGTAGCTAACAATAAAAACCGACATTCCTAAAATTGTCGGTATTCCAGCTGTAAAAAATATTCTTCTTGCCATTCTATCAGCAACATATTTAGGTATCCCACTTGTTGAACGCTTTGGAGTGGTTACTGTATTAGATGTTCTTTCAAGATTAGCAAACGAAGTTTTGTCAGAAAAATTTTTTTTCTTTCTATTTTGTGTCTTTTTTTTTGACTGTTTTTTTTTCATTAATTGAAATCATCCTCTGATTCCAATTTTCTTTACTAGATCTTGATATTTATTAACGTTTTTGTCTTTTAAGTATGATAGTAATCTTTTCCTTTTACCAATCATTTTTAATAATCCTTGTCTTGATGCGAAATCATGAATGTTTCCTTGGAGGTGGTCACTTAATTTCGATATTCTTTTAGAGAGCATTGCGACTTGAACTTCAACTGAACCTGTATCAGTTGGATGAACTTGATGAGTTTCAATCAGCTTCTGTTTTTCAGCTGTATCTAATGACATAAAATTTATTTTCCTTTACTCTTATGATACTACGTCATCTAGTTAAATTACTACTATCCTTATCTAGATAATTCATAGCCATTTTTAATAAATTTTCAAATGACAAGCTATTTTCTTTTTTTGAAAGGAGATCTACTTCATTTTTGATAATTGGTAAAACATTTTTTATTTCTTTATTTTTGTAATTTAATGATTGAAGGGTTAACTGAAGGTCATGCATCATTTTATTAATTTCGGGATCCTTAATCCCAAAATCATCTTTGCCTTTTTCTTCTTCAAATTGTATTCCACTTTTAAATTTATTTTTTAATTCTAAAATCAATCTTTCACTCATTTTTTGTCCTACACCGGGCACGGAACAAATTAATTTTTTGTTTTGTGTATTAATTGCATTTATTACTTCAATGATGGAGAATTTATTTAATATCCCCATACCAATTTGGGAACCAACACCCCTAATATTTAAAATTTCAATAAAGAAATTCTTTTGATCTTTAGATAAAAAGCCAAATAATAAATCTGAATCTTCTTTTTTAATATGTTTTATCCAGAGAGTTATTTTCTTATTAGATATTTGATTTGCTTTTAATTTGAGAAAAAAAGATTCTAATATTTGAATTTCGTACCCTAACCCTTGACAATTTATTAAAATAAAATATTTTTGATTATTTTGCCAAAATTCAATAATTTCTCCAGTAATCCAACTAATCAATTACCACCATCCACTTTACAACCAATAGCTGCTCCTGTTACTGCGCCAAGTGGAACTGCCCACCAACGGCCCTCTTTTCTTGAAATGGCACCACCTACACCTCCACCAAGTAATGCACCAGCTATCTTCCCATCAGTACAATCATTATCATTAATTTTCTCAACTTTTGATCCTCCACAAGGTATTTCTACATCTACTTCGTAACTTTTTACGTAACCTGGGCTTGATTTTGTTCCAGGGATATATTCTTCTCTGTATTCAGTTCTGGTACAAGTTACTGATTTTGGTGTTGATGCATAAACTTGAAGAGCAGGAGAAAAACTAAACAAAAAAGCTAAAAAGAAAAATTTCACTGTAATTTTTATTCTTTTAATATTCTATGTCCTTTTGATTATTTTGGTAGTAGATATAATAGTTCCTAATAAAACCATTGATGCACCTAATAAAAAATTAATGTTTATTATTTCTCTAAAAAATAAAACTCCCCAAATTGAACCGAATAAAACTTGTAAATAGTTAATTGTAGAAGCTTCAGAAGCAGGTAAATTTTTTAATCCTATAGTTAAGAAAGTTTGACCTAATTGAGTAAATAAGCCAATGCCAATTATCCATACTAATTCATTCCAATTTGGAGTGACCCAGTTTATTAATACAATTGGTAATAAAGTTATTAATGAAACAAGTGGAAAATATTCAATAATTACATAAACATCTTCAGTAAATGAAAGTTTCTTAACTGTAACGTAAGCTAATGCCGTGCAGATTGCTCCAAAAAAAGCTACCCAAATCGAAATATTTTCAATTTCAACATTTATATTTGATAATTGACTTGGATTTAATATTACTAATATTCCAATCCAGCCAATAACTAAAGCAAAAATTATATTTAGATTTATTTTTTCGTTTATAAATATGCCAGCAAATATAGATATAAAAATAGGATATGTGTACTGAATGACAGTAGATATACTAAGAGGCATATTTCTTATCGCATAAAAAATACAAACTAAGGCTAAAGTTCCTAAAGCACCTCTTAAGATAAGTAATGGTCTATTTTTCCCCCAAGGATTTACATTTTTAAGATTAATTATGAATAATGTAATCATTAAACTTAATAATGATCTAAATAATACTAATTCATAAATAGGTATCCTTTTATCAATATTTTTTACGCACAAAGTCATCAAACTAAAGAAGAATGAGGCTAATACCAAATTAAATTTATTTAATGAATTAAATTTTTTTTCTAATTCTGTGATCTTTAACATTTAAATAAATAGTTTTATTGTGAAATTAAGTAGATTCTTATTCGATTTTGATCTATAACAAATAAATTATTATTTATTTTTTTACAAAAATCTCAATGGTTCATTCTATACACCCAAGAACTATTCAAGAGGTTAAGGAAAAGGCAGATATTGTTGACGTTATATCTGAACATATTGTTCTTAAGAAAAAAGGGAAAGAATTTGTTGGAATTTGTCCTTTTCATGATGATACTAAGCCATCTATGACAGTATCACCAAGTAAACAATTTTATTATTGTTTTTCTTGTGGTGCTGGCGGTAATTCTATTAAATTTTTAATGGAATTTACTCGTGCAAATTTTTCTGATGTTGTACTTTCTCTTGCTAAGAAGAATAATATTAATGTTGAAAATCTTGAGGGTCCCCAGGTAGAAGCTTATAAAAAACAATTATCTAGAAAGGAAGAGCTTTATAAAATTTTAAGAGTCACTAAAAATTGGTTTAAGTCTCAATTAAATAATTCTCTAGGCGTTGAAGCTATGAAATATCTAACAAAAAATAGAAACTTGAGTAATAAAATTATCGATGATTTTGAATTAGGTTTTGCCCCAAATTCATGGAATGATTTATTTAACTATCTATCCAAGGTTGAAAAACTTCCTATTAATCTAATTTTGGCTTCAGGTCTTGCAATTTCTAAGGATAATTCTGACAAAATTTATGATCGTTTTAGAAATAGATTAATCGTTCCAATATATGATATGCAGGGACGCGTAGTTGCCTTTGGTGGAAGATCTCTTGATGGACAGGAACCTAAATATCTTAATTCTCCTGAATCAGAGATATTTGAAAAAGGTAAAATGTTGTTTGCATTTGAAAAGGCATCTAGCGATATAAGAAAAAGAGATAAAGCTATTATTGTTGAAGGATACTTTGATGTAATTTCTCTACATTCAAAAGGTATTACTAATTCTGTAGCTTCCCTAGGCACTGCATTAAATAAATATCAAATTTCTCAATTATGTAGATGTACAGATAATAAAAATATAATATTGAATTTTGATTCTGATAATGCAGGAATATTAGCTACAAAAAGAGTAATAAAAGAAGTCGAAAGCTTATCTCTCCATGATCAAATTAATCTTAAGATACTTCAACTTAATGATTTTAAAGATCCTGACGAATATTTGAATAACCATACTCCAGAAGATTATTTTAATCTAATTGATAATTCATCCTTTTGGATTGATTGGGAGATTGATCAGATCTTTAAAGATAAAGATTTAACTAAGTCTGAAAATTTCCAGAGTGTTATTTCTTCATTGGTGAAATTGTTGAGCAAATTACCTCAATCATCAATCAGAACGCATTATTTACAAAAAGTTTCTGAACGATTGAGCAAGGGACAAGCAAGGTTAGCAATACAGTTTGAACAAGATTTAAGAAATCAAGTTAAGGGATTTCGTTGGCATGGTAGATCCAAAAAATTTGAACAGCCAAATGAAATTTCTCGGCGTGAGAAAAATGAATCTGAAATTATCTTTTATTATTTGCATTGTCCTGATCTTCGGTTATTTATTCGCGATGAATTTCTTAAAAGAGAAATTAATGGCTTTAATACTAATCATATTCAAAATTTATGGGAAGCCATTTCAAAAATTGAACAAAATAATTTAGGTTTAGATTATTTAAATAAATTAAAAGAATCTAATAGTCAAAATCTTCAAAAAGATTTTTTTGCTATTGACTTAATATCACTTCTTACCGATCACTTAGCTCTTTATAATCCTGAATTATCAAATAAAATTAATAATTTTGTTAATCCAAATGAGTTGTTTCTAACATTGCTTAGCAATCCTAAAGATAATTTACTTGGAACTTTATCACTTCTTGAAAAATATAATTCTTTAAAAAGATGTAGACACTTGATCGAATCTTGGGGATCACAAAGATTAAAAACCTTAGAAAATTGTATTTCTATTTTAATTAATAATCCTTCTTCAGGTTCCTCAGATACTAATAAAGAAATAGATGATCTCTTTAAGGATTTAAACTCGGATGCTATTAAATTTCAGCAATTATATTACCTAGAAAGAAAACATATAAGTTTTTTAGATAAACAACGCTGTGGTAATTTTATCGCTAGCTAATATATTTTATTTAAATTTATAGGCAGTATTTTTTAATCATATTTTTTACCTTTTTGGGCTTGTCTTCAAGAATATAAGCTTCTACTTCTTTTGCATAAGTTCCAGAAAAATTGGAGGTAGAGAACTCTAATGATCTCCTCTTACTTTGATGTAATTTAGCTTCTAAATTCTTTATATCACCTACTGTCTTATTGTTGTTACATTTTTGTATGGCGTGAGTAGCTTCATGTCTTAATGCTTTTCTTATTGCTAATTTTGTTTTGAAGTTGTCTTTGTTTAGTCGCGGCTTTTCATTTCTATAATTTGTTTTCCTTTTTGCATTCTCAGTACATATTATTATTTTATTTTCTACAAAATTATGTAGTCCTTTTATTTCTTTATTTATGAAACATTCAATTTTATTTTCTTCAACTTCATAGTTTGCTTTTATTAATAATTCAAGAATCTCTTTATCTAATTTGCTTAAAAATATAATAAATTCCATTTTGTTTTTTACTTTACTATAGTTGGGATCTGTTCTATATCAGTTGTAGATGAGCGACTTAAGAAATTCTTATTCATTGTCCAACTTTTTGGTGTTTTTGTAATAGCCCATGTAATTGCATTGTTATTAAATCTTTTATTTAATAAATCAATAGTTCTCATCAGAATTGCTGATTTTTTTAGGTCTTTCTGAGATTTGTAATTGATAACTGATTGCTGTAAATATTCGCTATTAGTTAAATCCTGCATTAAAACACCAGCTTTTGAAAATTTATATTCGGAATTATAAATTTCTTTAGATAATTCAACTACTATTTTTAAAATGCTGTTTGTATCGTCTGTTGCATTTGTAAGTTTTCTATGAGCACTTTTTTGATAATTTTGACTTGAATATTTACTGGTTCTTACAAATACTCTAATATTAGATGATTGCAAATTCTGACTTCTCATTTTTTCAGATGCTTTTATTGCGTGAGTCGCTAGTGCTTGAGTTAAGTCTTCTAATTTTGTGACGGGAGTACCGAAACTCCTGCTTACCTGAATTTCTTTTTTTGATTTCTTGTTTTTTTCTATGGGCAGACATTTATAACCTTTCAGTTCTAATTGTAATCTTTTTCCTACTATGCCTAGTCTCTTGATAATTTCATTTTCTTCCATATCTCTTAATTCTTTTGCATTCTTAATACCTTTACTTTGCAACCAATTAGAGGTTTGTTTCCCGACTCCCCATATCTTATCTACACTAATTCTTTTTAAATAATTATTCTCATTTATGGTTCTAGATAAATCAAATATTCCAGCTGAATAATCAATATTTTTAGCTAATTTATTAGCAATTTTTGCTCTTACTTTATTTTCTCCTATTCCTACTGTTATTGTAATCCCTAGATTCTGATATATTAATGATCTTATCTTTCTTGCCCAAGGATATAGATTTTTATCATTAGGTCTAGAAATTGAGACGAATGCTTCGTCAATAGAATAAATTTCTATTTCTTCACAGTAGTTTTTTAGTAAATTCATTAGTCTTCTGCTCATATCGCCGTAAAGAGAGTAGTTTGAGCTTAAGACTGCTACATCTAATTTATTTAATTTTTCTTTGACCTTAAAATAAGGAGTTCCCATTTTAATTTTTAAAGCTCGCGCTTCAGGACTTCTCGCAATGATACATCCATCATTATTAGATAAAATTACTACTGGTTTATTTCTCAAATTAGGATTAATATTTTGTTCACATGACGCGTAAAAATTATTAGCATCTATAAGAGCTATAGCATCATTATTTGAAATTCTCATAAATAGCTATGTATTGAATAAATAACAACTCCCCATATCTGTACATCAATATGGTTTTTAAATCTAAAATCAGGATAATTATGATTTTCTGCTTTTAAATATAATTCATTATTTTTTATAGATAATCTTTTTATTGTAAATTCTCCGTCTATCATTGCAATGATGATATTCCCTGGCCTGGCTGTTAAGCTCTTGTCTACTATTATTAAATCTTTATCTTTAATTCCTGCATTTATCATTGAGTCACCTTTAACTCTAAGAAAAAAAGTGCTAAACGGATTAGATATTAAATGTTCGTTTAAATCAATATTTTCTTCCGTATAGTCATCTGCAGGAGAAGGAAACCCTGCTGATACCGAATCAGTTAATAAGGGGATTTTAAATTTTTTAGTAGTTGAATCAAAAGAATTCAAGGTTAAATTAATAGTATATATGTACTATATAGCAAAAATCAAAAAATAGTTAGTTATTAAACTTTTATAGATTAATTTTAGATTGAATCTAATCTTTTTAAGAACGATGATAAGGGGAGTTGTTAGATATAGAAATAGCTCTATAGATTTGCTCGATTAGGATTAATCTAGCTAATTCATGAGGAAAAGTTAAAGGAGACAGGCTTAGGACAAGATCTGATTTTTCTTTTATATCTGAACTAACTCCATCAGTATCACCGATTAAGAAATTAATTTTATTATTTTTAAAATTCAAGAGTAAGGAACATAGTTCAACTGAATTAAACTGTTTTCCTTCTTCACTTAGGCAGATAATAATATTGTTATTGGATCTGAGATTATTTAAATTAAAAGTCTTTAACTCATTAATGATAAGTTCAGGCATTCTTTTTTTGTATTGATTAATTCCATCTCTAATCCAAATTTTCTTTATTTTGCCGATAGCATAAATTGCTAATCTATTACTCTGAATCATAAGTAAATATTAAAACTAATTATTCATCAAGAAGATAATTAAATTCATCATATAGTTCCTCTTCGGTTGTTAATTTCTTGGAAAAATTATCTTTTTTAGAATTCATATTAATTTGATTAATCTCACTTTTTCTTAGTGAATTATTAACGTTAGAAGTTTCTTCTAAAGATTCTGAATTGTCAATTAACGAATAAAAAATTTTATTGGGATCTTCTGAATTAAGTGGATTAGTGATTAAATTATCATTATTAGTTATATTTGTGTAATTATTTATATTTTTACTTTCGTTGTTTAAATTTTTCTTTTTTTTAAATTTATTGAGTTTATCTAAATTTTTTTTTGATAAGCTCATGATATAAAGTATTAAATAAATTCATATTTAATTTAAACATATTATTTATCTTTTAGATGAATTCAAAAAAATATCATCAAAAAAAAAGATTTGGACAACACTGGTTGGTAAATAAAAAAATATTAGAAAAAATTAAAGAAATTGCTGTTCTTAATGAAAATGACTTTATTTTAGAAATTGGTCCTGGTAAAGGGGCTTTAACATCTAAGTTGTTAGATTCAGAAATTAAAAAATTACATGCAATTGAATTAGATAAAGATTTAATAAATTTATTAAAAGATAAATTCAATAATAATGATAAGTTTTCACTGCAGCAGGGAGATATTCTTTCCGTAAATTTAGATTTAATTAATAAGAAGATTACAAAAGTAATTGCAAATATTCCTTACAATATAACTGGCCCAATATTGGATATTTTCATAGGTCGATTGGGCATTATAAGAAAGTATAATTACGAAAAAATAATATTTTTAATGCAGAAAGACGTTGTAGATAGGATTTTGTCAAAAGAAGGAAGTCCCAATGCTGGTGCGCTTAGTATAAGAATGCAACTTTTATCAAAAATAAAAAGAATATGTGATGTGCCGCCATCATCATTTAGTCCGCCTCCAAAAGTTTTTTCTTCTTTAGTAGTTTTCGAACCAATTAAAAATGAATTTAGATTAGATATTAGTTTAGAAAAATATATAGATAAACTTCTTCGAATTTCATTTAATTCAAGAAGAAAAATGCTTAGAAATACTCTTAATTCAATACTTTCAAATGAAGAGATAAATGAATTATCTGAATCTTCAAAAGTTTGTTTTAATTTACGACCACAAGATATTTCAATTGACCAATGGATTAAGCTTGCAGAAAATTGTATTAAAATTAAAAAATAAAAAATTCAAGTATATGCAAGATTTAGTTAAAAAGAAAATTAATATAAAATCTCCTGCCAAAATAAATTTGCACCTAGAAGTTATTGGTAAAAGAGAGGATGGATTTCATGAGTTAGCAATGATTATGCAAAATATTGATCTTGCTGATTATTTAGAATTTGAAATTAATAATGAAGGTTTAATTAAACTCGACTCTGATTGTAATGATTTAAGCCTATCTGATGATAACTTAATCGTTAAATCGGCAAATCTATTAAGGAAAAAATCAAATATAGATTACGGTGCGAACATATTTTTAAGAAAAAATATTCCAATTGGTGCAGGATTAGCTGGTGGATCTAGTAATGCAGCAGCAACATTAATTGGTCTTAATAAGTTATGGGATTTGAATTTAGATCAAGAAATATTATGTGCATTAGCATCAACTTTAGGGTCTGATATTCCCTTTTTTATAAATGGTGGTATTCAATTATGTTTTGGAAGAGGAGAAATTTTGGAGAAATTAGATTCAAACTTTGAATATGGAGTAATTCTTTTAAAAAACCCAAATGTATCAGTATCTACAGCTGAAACTTATAAAAAATATAGTAATAGATTTTGTGATCAATATCTTACTGATAGAGAAATGATTGAAAACATAAGAAAAAATTTAAGAGATAATGGTTTAAAGAACTTAAATTTTGATAATCAACATTTATTTATTAAAAATGATTTGCAGTTAGTTGTTGAAAATGAAAATGATTCTGTAAAGCAGGCATTATATTTACTTTCAAAATTAGAAAATTGTCTCACATTTTCAATGAGTGGATCAGGCCCTACATGCTTTGCACTCTTTAAAGATATAGAGACTGCCAAAAAAGAATTAACTGCAAATTCTAAATTATTTAAAGATAAAGGCTTTGATTCATGGGTTTGCACTTTCGTTGAAAAGGGAATAACATTCATTTAAATTTTTTTATATAAAAATCTATTGTGGCTGATATTAGTAATGAGAATATTGAAAAAAATATTCCCGAAAAAGGACCTTTGAATTTTATTGTTGGATCATTAACAAGTTTTTTATTATTTGTATTTTTTTATTTTTTAAGTAATAAAATTGCAATTTATTTTTCAGTACATAAACCATCTAACTCTTCTGAAATAGTCCAAAATATTTCCTCTAGTATTAATACCTTAATAATTGGTTTATCTTTTTTGCTAACTTTCTCTTTTGCTTTTATAGGTATAGGACTTTTTATTGTATTTATTCGCAGTTTTATTGTGAAGAAAAGTTGAATTGCCAATATTATTTAAGAAAACACTTTCTTTGAATGTCTTTACATGACTTAGGCCTTTTAGTCCTTTTACTGTCACCTGGAATGATTCTATCAATATTACTACTTATAACCTTCGCTGAAGGAGGTTGAATTATTCAAAGTGGTAGGATTATATGTGTGATTAATTAGGTAATTAATTGTGGCTGGAACATTATTATTTAATGCTTTGAAAGAGGCAATTGATGAAGAAATGGCAAATGATGTAAATGTTTGCGTAATGGGGGAAGATGTTGGTCAATATGGAGGATCTTATAAGGTAACTAAGGATTTATATGAAAAATATGGAGAGTTAAGAGTCTTAGATACTCCAATTGCAGAGAATAGTTTTACGGGTATGGCTGTGGGTGCAGCAATGACTGGCTTAAGACCAATAGTAGAAGGAATGAATATGGGTTTTTTGCTTTTAGCATTTAATCAGATATCAAACAATATGGGTATGCTTAGATATACAAGTGGCGGAAATTATAAAATACCAGCAGTAGTTCGAGGACCTGGTGGAGTTGGTCGTCAACTTGGTGCTGAGCATAGTCAAAGACTTGAAGCATATTTTCATGCAGTTCCTGGCATAAAGATTGTTGCATGTAGTACGCCAACAAATGCTAAAGGTTTAATGAAAGCAGCTATAAGAGATGATAATCCGGTTCTATTTTTCGAACATGTTCTTCTATACAATTTGTCTGAAGAATTACCTGAGGGTGATTATACTTGCGCTTTAGATCAGGCTGACGTTGTAAAAGAAGGGAGTGATATTACTTTATTGACTTATTCAAGAATGAGACATCACTGCCTTAAAGCTGTTGAAGAATTAGAAAAAAAAGGAATTGATGTTGAGTTAATAGATTTAATAAGTTTAAAACCATTTGATATGGAAACCATCTCAAAATCAATAAGAAAAACAAATAAAGTAATTATTGTTGAAGAATGTATGAAGACTGGAGGTATTGGTGCAGAATTAATTGCCTTGATAACAGAAGAGTGTTTTGATGATCTTGATGCCCGACCAATTAGATTATCTAGTCAAGATATTCCAACTCCCTATAATGGAAATCTTGAAAATTTGACAATAATCCAACCACATCAAATAGTTGAAAAAGTTGAACATTTAATTAGTGGGAGTATATAGAAATGAAAAGAAGGCAAGGTTGGCTTTTTTTTATTATATTTCTACTTACTTTATCTGTTTATCTATTAATAAATTATCCCTTACAGTTGGGATTGGATTTACAAGGAGGTTCTCAACTTACACTACAAATTGTTAAAGAGGAAGGTAAGGTAACAAGGGATGAACTTGAAGCAGTTAATTCGGTTATAGATAAGCGTGTTAACAATTTAGGAGTTTCTGAGTCTAATTTACAAACTCTCGGTGGAGATCAATTGATTTTAGAATTGCCAGGCGAACAAAATCCATTAGTTGCTTCAAGGGTATTAGGTAAGACTGCTTTATTAGAATTTAGAACTCAAAAAGAAGGAACATCTACAGATTTAAAAACCCTGCAAATACAAAGATTGAGTATTAAAGAATTAATTGAACAATATTCCTTTGAAGAAAAAAATCAAAATAATGATAGTTTCTTAAAAGTTATTCAAGATGGCCTTAAAAATATAGAGCAAGAATTGAATTACTCATCTACTAGTAATGATTTATATGGGAAGTTAATTGAAATCAAAAAATATGTTGATAAAGAAATTACAAATTTATTTATTAAAACAGATTTATCTGGTAAGGATCTTATTAACGCAGGAAGGAGACAAGAACAAACAAATAGTAATTGGGAAGTTTTATTAACTTTTAGTAATTCAGGAGGTGAAAAGTTTGCAGAAATTACAAAGTCAATTGCTGGCACTAATCAACTTTTGGCTATCATTCTTGATGGTGAATCTATAAGTGAAGCTAGTGTTGGTAACCAGTTTGCTAGTACTGGTATTACAGGTGGATCAGCAACAATAAGCGGTAATTTTAGTGCTGAAAATGCTAGAGAATTAGAAGTTCAACTTAAAGGAGGCTCATTGCCATTGCCAATTGAAATAGTAGAAACCAACACTATAGGGGCTCTATTGGGATCCAAAAATATTTTAAAAAGTCTTTATGCAGCTATTAGTGGATTAATTTTTGTTGGTATATTTATGATTTTTAATTATAGAATTCTAGGTTTCGTTTCAGTTCTATCTCTAGTACTTTATGGTTTCTTTAACTTAGCCCTATATTCTTTAATTCCTGTAACTTTGACTTTACCTGGAATATCTGGCCTTATACTTAGCATTGGTATGGCTGTTGATGCAAATATTCTAATATTTGAGAGAATTAGAGAAGAATTATATAACGGCAATACTCTTACAAGATCTATTGATAGCGGTTTTCAAAGAGCTAATTCATCTATAGTTGATGGTCATATTACAACTCTTCTAAGTTGTTTTGTATTGTTTTTATTAGGAACAAATTTTGTTAAAGGTTTTGCGGCAACATTAGGTATTGGAGTTCTAATAAGCTTGTTTACCTCATTAAATTGTTCTAAAACTATTTTGCGATTTTTTATAACATATCAATCTTTAAGAGAAAAAAATCTCTATCTACCCAAGAATAATTTTTCAAATTAAATTTTTTGTTTCTAATTTCCCATGAAATACAATCTTGAACTAATAAAAAATAAAAGAAAGATAATTAGTTTTTCAACTTTTCTTATTTTGTTAAGTCTTTTAGGAATTTTATATTCAACTTTTAATACTTCTTATAAGAAACCTATAAATTTAGGGATGGATTTTGTTGGAGGAAATGAATTAAGAATAGAAAGAGTTTGTGAAGAAGACTGTTCTAATCTTTCCCCTGATTCAGTTTTAGAAAATTTAAGAGAGATCTCTATTAATAAAAACTTTATAAATAATATTAAATTACAATTCCAAAATAATAATAAATTAATTTCAATAAGAACACCTTATTTGACTATCGAAGAATCAAATAATCTAATTACTAATCTTGATAATATTATTGGACCTCTAAATTATGAGAGTAAGGATTCAAGATTAATAGGTCCAAAGCTTGGGAAAAGATTACTTACCAATTGTGTTACTTCATTGTTGGTTTCTTTATTTGCAATATCTTTATATATAACTATTAGGTTTGATAAAAAATATGCATTATTTGCATTATTAGCTTTATTCCATGATTTATTAATTGTTTTCGGTATATTTTCCTGGTTGGGAATTATATTATCTATCGAGGTAAATAGTTTATTTGCGGTGTCCTTGTTAACTATTGCTGGTTATTCTGTAAATGATACTGTTGTTATTTTTGATAGGATTCGTGAGAATTTAAAATCAAAGGAACAAGGCTATAACGAAACTATTCAATTATCAGTAAACGAATCATTTAGGAGAACAACTTTTACCAGTATTACAACCCTTATCCCTTTACTATGCATAATTTTGTTTGGATCATACTCGCTGTTTTGGTTTTCTTTGGCCTTATCATTAGGAATTATTTTTGGAAGTTATTCAAGTATTTTATTGGCTCCATCTTTGTTGCTTAAAGACTGAGATTAGGCTTTTCATTTTATGAAATTGAATTATTATTTGATAATTTTATTTTCTTTAGTTTTAATAGATCTTTCTACTGAGCTAAGAATATTATTTGATCATTTTACTTTTAGTTCTCTATATTTTGCTATAAGTAAACATCCCTTAGCTATCTTTATACTTTTTTCATACCCATACTTATATAAAAAATTAATTAAGTAGTTTTTAAATATCTTTAAATGATTCTTTGATTAAAACCTGTATTACTACAGCCAATGGAAGAGATAGTATTAAGCCTAATGGACCAAAAATGAAGGTAAATCCAAATTGTGATATTAATGTCAAGCCAGGAAGTAGGTTTGCTTTTTTCTTCATTATAGATGGCATTATGATATAGCTTTCAATATTTTGAATGATTACATATGATCCTAAAACTGCCAGTGGTTTCCAAAAATTATCAAGTAATGCAATTGAGATTGGAAATATACCACTAATAACTGGACCTATATTTGGAATTATATTAAGAACCATTGCTATTAAGGCATTTGAGACAACGTATTTGACATCTAATATAGATAAAACTATTAATGATAATAATCCTACTGATAATGAACTTATAACCATAGAAAAGGTCCAATTTGCTAGTGCAATATTGCATTTTTCCAGAATATTTCTAAATTTGTTACGGTAATTTTTTGGTATTAATAGAAGTATATTTTCTTTATATTGTTTTGGTTCAATAGAAATCATCAAACTCACTGCCAATACGAATATTAATCTCAAAAGACCTGAACCTAGATTCCCCGCAATATTAATTAAATTCTTAAAACTTTCTTGAATAGCTTTTGCAATAGTTGAGACATCTGGAATGGTAACTACATTATTTATTAAACTGAATATATCTATAACATTTTCTGATTGTTCGCCATAAAATAAGCTATTAAATTTGTTCAGATTTGTATTGATCAAAATATTTATTTTTGATAAACCATTTGGAATGTCAACTAGTATTTCATTGAATTCTTTTATAAAAGGAGGTAATACAAGAATAAAAATAGTAAATATTATTACTGATATGACGGCTAAGACAAGAAACAAAGAAATGGATCGAGGAATTTTCAAACCTTTTTGGATTTGATCACATAAATTACATACAATATTTGAGATTACTAAAGAACAAATTATTAGTAGGAGAAAATCCCTTAAAGTCCATACTATAAAAAAAGTTATTAATATTACTACTAACTTGAAATATGATGAACTATTCAATTTTCATAATATTCTACTTCTTTTCAGAATATCCTAATCCATTTGATTTGGCATAACTATTTGCGAATCTCATGAATCTATCAAAGTCTGGTGTGTTCTTCCAAATATAAACCGCTTCTAAAAATATTGGTTCTCCATCAACAAACTTTACTTTAACTTCCCTAGTTAATATTTCACCTTCGGAATCTATCATCCTCATGCCTGTGATTTCACCGTCTGTAATTGAAGATAATGCCTGAGGCTTTTCGAACAAAAATAATGCTTGGCCGGTAGTACCATCTTTACTCCTAGTCAGTCTTATTTCAGGCACTACTGGTTCATCAGTTCCCTCATAAAATTGTATTTTTGCTGTTTTATTTGTTGTCATAATATTCGGTTAATAATTTTTCATCTTAGGAAATATTTTTCATATTCGTTTGTAGTTATTTTATAAAACATTATTTATTAATTCTAGGATACTTTCATCATATTTTTTATCAGTTAAATCTATTAACCTTATATTGGTTTTGCCAACCTTTTCATATTCATAACACTTATCGTAATAATCTAAAACTGATCTGCAAACTAAGTCCCATTTCTCATTATGAATAGATTCAAGAGCTATTTTTGTTCTTTGCGGTCCTAGTCTTTTTTTTATCCTTAGTACTGATTCTTGGAGTTCCTCTTTTTTAAATACACTATAAGTATCTATTAATTCATCTAACCTGTTAGATTCGCTCCTTATAATTTCAATCCTCATCGAGTTTTTCATCTGATTGAAGAATTCATGAGGAATTTTACATTTACCTATATTTGCACTTTCAGCTTCTACAAAAATATTATTAGAACATTTAAAAGAATTTAATTTTTCTGCAATTAAATTTTCAAATTGTTCATTTGAAGGTTGTTTTTTCATTCCTAAACCTCCAAATGTACTTCCTCTATGACAAGCAAATCCTTCAAGATCAATAGTTTGATATTTATATTTCTCAAGTAATGATAATAATCTTGTCTTCCCTGTTCCTGTTTTTCCGCCAATAACTACTAAATTCAACTTGTTTGAAAAACTATCTAATACCCATCTTCTATATATTTTGTATCCGCCTTTAAGTGTAACTATATTTAATTTAAATTTATCTAATAACCATCCAATACTTTGTGAACGCATTCCTCCTCTAGAGCAATATATCCTGATAAATAATTCATTATTTTTATTAGGAATAGTTGTAGGAGGCTCAATACTCTTGAATAAATTATCAAGAAGTAATTCCATTTTTTTTTCAAAAAATTTTAATCCCTCTATAACTGCTTTTTTTCTACCTTCTTTTTTGTAAATTGTACCAATTATAGATCTCTCATCATCATCAAATAGTGGAATATTAATAGAATTAGGCATGTGTCCTTTATAATATTCACTCGGGCTCCTAACATCTATAAGTGGTCCTTTAAAACATCTAAATTTCTCTAGTTCTTTTCTTTTGAAATACATGGATAGTTTTTATTTTTTTAGATTAATTTTTTAAAATGAATAACATAGAACAGGATAACTATAGTAATGCTACATTAGATCTTATAAAAAAATTTGTGGATTCTAATCAAAGAAAAAGAATAAATTCATTAGCTCAAATAGAATCTGAAGTCGAAAATATTTTTAATCTTGGCCCATCACTGTTTGATATGTTTGATAAAGAAGGAGATGACTGGGCTGCTGGTTGGATATTGCAAGTTTTAAAAAAATTCAAGCCAGAATTCTTTGAAAACTCTAAATTCAATAATTGGTTTAATGCATATTCAGATATTGATATTAATTATGAAGATTTGCAATTGATGTTAGTTGAGCAAAAATTTGAAGAAGCAGATAGATTAACGAGTTCCTACTTACGAAAATTAGCTGGAAAATTAGCTGAAAAACGCGGATATGTTTTCTACAGTGAAGTTAAAAATATGTCAGGAAAAGATCTAGAAACAATAGATAGATTATGGACTATTTATTCTACTGGTAGATTCGGATTTTCAATTCAAGCAAAGATATTAAAATCAGTAGGGAAAAAATATGAATTAATGTGGCCGAAAATAGGGTGGAAAAAAGAGGGCTTATGGACTAGATATCCCGGTTCTTTTTGCTGGTCATTGGATGCTCCTGATGGACATATGCCTTTAATAAATCAACTAAGAGGAGTAAGACTTATGGACTCCATCCTACGTCATCCTGCTATTTCAAAAAGACACAATAATATTCTTTAAATGAGGTATTTAATAAGTTAAAATTAAGAAAGTAGAAAAATATTATTATGTCCTTATTCCGGGGCAAAAATATTTTAAAAAGATTTTTTAAAAGACCAAAAATTAACTGGTCAATCTACGAATTCGAATCATCATTACAGTTAAATGAATTTGTCGATCAATTATTAGAACCTATTAAAAATTCTCAATCAAGCTATCTTATAAAACTTGGTTTACATGAAGCTCTAGTTAACGCAGTAAAACATGGAAATAAATTAGATCCTAAAAAGAATATTAGAGTAAGAAGAATAATTACTCCTAATTGGTGTGTTTGGCAAATTCAAGATCAAGGTAATGGATTAGAAATAAAAAAAAGAGACTACAAATTACCTAAAAAAATAAGTAGTGTAAATGGTCGTGGCCTATACATTATTAATGAATGTTTTGATGATATTAGATGGAGTAGTAAAGGTAATAGGCTTCAATTGGCTTTAAAAAGGTGATTTTTACTAGGGCAAGGTTGATCTACGTTTATTTCTTTTAACCATTTAACACTTTCTTCTATATACTCAATAGTTTCCTTGTCGTTGCAAGAAATAATTAAATGGCATAATCCAGCCGAAATTAGTTCTGCAGCTCGTTTATATTTATTTCCTTTATCTTTATGCCATTTAGAATGGTCAATCTTTAATTTTTCATTAAGACTTTGAACAAGCTGAATAGTATCTTTATCCCAATAGGTCATAGGAGTTTTTTTTTTACTTTACAGCAGACCAAACTTTGGTCATAAAAAAGGAATTTGATTTTACATCTTTAAACCCAACATCCTCAATTTTAGAATCTATATCCTCATTTATATAATCACAATAAAAAGGCTCATGAAATGATTTATAGAAGCTTTCCATTACGGATGTAAAGTCAGGTGAATCACTTATTTGAATTGAATCAGCTAAAACTAATATTCCTCCAGGTTCAAGAACCCTAAAAAATTCATTTAATACTTTAGCTCTAATTGTTCTAGGTAATTCATGAAATAAGTAAACACAAGAAATGCATTGAAAACTATCATTTTCAAAAGGTAATTTCTCAGCGTTACCTTTTATCAACTCAATTAAATCTCCATCTAAATCTGAAATATATCTACTTGCCTCTTTTAAGTATGAATCAGATAAATCAATCCCTGTAATTTTTTCTTTAGGAAATGCTGCTCTTAATTGTTTTAATGTTCTTCCTGATCCTGTAGCCACATCAAGTATTTTTATAGAACTTTTTTTTCTATCTCTAAAAATTTCAAGTCCTTCTTTTATTGGCTTAATTATTCTTCTCCTCATTGAGTCTGCACTACCATTGAAAAGTATCTCAACTTGAAGGTCATAAATGCTAGCTGAAAAATCTGATAAATAACCATCTGTTTGATGATGAAAATTTCTCAAGTAATATTGAGGATAATTATCTTTATCAATTGATTTTGGAAGATCATCAAAGTTTTGTTTTCTGCGTCTATCCCATGTATTAGGCATATCGAGCCAAATTTTAGGATATTGAGTTAGATATCTAAGCCATGGTTCGTCAAACAATAATTTTTTTGGATATATATTTTTTTCTGCATCATTCCAATCTTCTTCTCTTAAGATATCCATTGAATTTTGGATTTGTATTATAAGATCTCTATCTATATTAAAATTTTCAAGCTTTGAATCGGGAAGAATAAAGTTCATTAATCTTGAACTAATCTGCTTGTGAGCGAAACCTGCAATGCTTTTACTTTGTTGTAGCGTTTTATATGCAATTTTTGAGATAGATTCCCTAGCCATTTTTCGATTTATATATATACATTCCAACAAAAAAAAAATCAATTTGAGAATATTTTTGTGATATTTCTCAAATTGATTAATTTAAACTAATGTTTTCTTTTATTTATGCATCGTAATACATAAAGAATTCATGTGGATGAGGCCTTTGTCTTAGTTGTTGTACCTCTTCGTATTTTATCTCGATAAAGTTATCAATAAAATCTTCAGTAAATACTCCACCAGCTAATAGATAATCCTTATCTGCTTTTAGCGCATTAAGTGAGTCATTTAGAGATGAAGGTACTGTATCAATTTTAGCAAGTTCATCAGCTGGGAGTTCAAATAAATCTACATCTACTCCATCACCGGGATCAATTTGATTTTTAATTCCATCAATACCAGCAAGCATCATTACAGAGAATGCTAAGTAAGGATTTGCTAGTGCGTCCCCTGATCTGAATTCTAATCTTTTAGCTTTAGGGCTTGGTCCTGTTAAAGGTATTCTTACCGCAGCTGATCTATTACCCTCAGAATAAACTAAATTTACAGGTGCTTCGAATCCTGGAACCAATCGTTTATAACTATTAGTGGTTGGGTTAGTAAATGCTAAGAATGAAGGTGCATGTTTAAGTATGCCTCCGATGTACCATCTTGCTGTTTGAGATAAATTTGCATATGATCCTTCACCAAAGAATAGTGGCTGTCCACTCTTCCATAAACTTTGGTGAACATGCATTCCTGTTCCGTTGTCGTTAAAAACAGGTTTGGGCATAAATGTTGCTGTTTTTCCATATTTTTTGGCAACATTTCTGACAACGTATTTATAAGTCATAACGTTGTCAGCAGCATTTATTAACGAATCAAATTTCATTCCAAGTTCGTGTTGGCCGGCACCAGCAACTTCATGGTGATGTTTTTCAGTGGGGATCCCTAATTCACCCATAAGAAGAAGCATCTCAGATCTGATATCTTGCGCAGTATCATTTGGAGCTACTGGAAAATATCCTTCTTTATATTGTATTTTGTATCCTAGGTTCCCCCCTTCTTCAATTCTCCCTGTATTCCATGGAGCTTCAATAGTATCTACGCTATAAAAACAACCTCCTTCTTTAGAGTCATATCTAACATCATCAAATAAAAAGAATTCTGGTTCTGGTCCAAAAAATGCAGTATCTGCAATACCAGTCGAGTCTAGATATTTTAATGCCTTTTGAGCTAAAGCTCTTGGACATCTATCATAAGGTTCCCCGCTTCTTGGCTCTTGAATAGAGCAAATCATACTTAATGTTTTATGTTTATAAAAAGGATCTATCCAAGCTGTACTCGCATCGGGCACCATTGACATATCAGAGGCATTAATTGCTTTCCAACCTCTTATAGATGAGCCATCAAATGCCAAACCTTCTGTAAAAGAATCCTCCTCTATCATGTCTGATGTAAGAGTTAAATGTTGCCATTTCCCATGGATATCAGTGAATTTTAAATCGATGAGTTCAATTCCTTCGTCTTTAATTTGACTTAAAACATCTTGAGGAGATTTAGACATAATTTTGTAATACCTTCTATGAAATTAATAACTTGATGATTCTTGTTATGTATCAACGGTAACTTTTTTTAAGACTTGATGTCTTCTTTTAGTGTTTCATGTCATAAGTTTAATAATTGTTTACCTAAATATTTAAATTGAATTAATTTCTATAAATAAATATCGCTTATGTGGAGATATTAGATTAATTTATAAAGTAATTGAATATAATGCTTTGACAGAAGCAAAACTTATTTCGGCTTTAAATGAAGAGAATTTATCTCATTTCTCAAAGACTTATGTTCCCTCCAGACTTTTATTAGGTCCTGGTCCTTCAAATGCACATCCAGAAGTCTTAAGCGCTCTTTCTTTGAATCCTATTGGTCACTTAGATGAAGCATATATTTCATTGATGTCTGATGTCCAACAACTTCTAAGATATACCTGGCAATGTAATAATCGTCTGACTCTTCCAATGAGTGGTACTGGAAGTGCAGCTATGGAAGCATCAATTGCAAATTTTATAGAGGAAGGAGAAAAAATTCTTATCGCTAAAAAAGGATATTTTGGAGACAGACTTGTTGATATGGCAACAAGATACAAAGCAGATGTATCTGTTATTGAAAAACCTTGGGGTGAATCCTTTTCTTATGAAGAAATCAAGTATGAAATAGAAACAAAAAAACCAGCAATCTTTGCTATTGTTCATGCTGAAACATCAAGTGGTGTTTTACAACCTCTTGATGGTATTGGAGATGTATGTAGAAAAAATAACTGCTTGTTTTTAGTTGATGCAGTTACTTCTCTTGGAGCTCTAGAACTATTGATTGACGAATGGAAGATTGATTTAGCATACAGTTGTAGTCAAAAGGGATTAAGTTGTCCTCCAGGGTTAAGCCCTTTTACGATGAATAAAAGAGCTGAAGAAAAACTAAGTTCAAGAAAAACAAAAGTACCTAACTGGTATTTAGATTTATCTCTATTAAATAAATATTGGGGTTCTGATCGTGTTTACCATCATACTGCTCCTGTGAACATGAATTTTGCTATTCGAGAAGGATTACGATTAATTGCAAATGAAGGCTTAGAGAATGTTTGGTATAGGCATAATACTAATGCAAAGAAACTCTGGAAAGGTTTAGAAACTCTAGGAATGGAATTACATGTATCAGAGGATTATCGATTGCCAACTCTTACAACAGTTAAGATCCCGCCTGCAGTTGATGGAGATGGTTTTAGAAATCATCTTTTAAGAAACTTCGGAATAGAAATAGGAAATGGACTTGGAGAATTGTCTGGTAAGGTTTGGCGCATAGGATTAATGGGCTTTAACTCAAGTGAGGAGAATGTAGACAGATTATTAAACCTATTTGATACAGAGTTAAAAAAATATTCTATTTTTGAGTCCTCAACTTTTTAAACCATAATTGTAAAATTTTACTGCATTTCTCTTCTAAAATACCTCCTACGATTTCCATTTTGTGATGAGAACTTTTATGCTTTGATAAGTCAATTGAGCCCCCTAATCCACCTCTTTTCTTATCGTAAGCACCAAAAACAACTTTACCCATTCTTGCTTGAATAAGTGCCGATGCACACATGGTACATGGTTCTAAATTTGTGATGATAATACATTCATTAAATCTCCAATCATTTTTTATTAGAGATGCCTGCCTTAGAGCCATAATTTCAGCATGACCTAATGGATCATTATTTATATTTCTCTTGTTTACCCCTCTTCCAATACATCTTCCTCTCTCATCTAATATTATTGAACAGATAGGTAACTCTACTTTTCCAATTTCTTCTGATCTTCTTAAAATAGACTTCATCCATCTTGAATATTTTAAAATATTTATATCTTTCTGTTCACTATAATTACTATTTACATTTTCAAAAATATACCTCATTTACCAATATTGAGAATAAACTTATTAATAGATATCTTATATGATGACTGAAGATTTAATTAATAAAAAAGATATATACTTCCCTTCTTATTTAGGGACTAACGATAACTTAATTACTCTCTTAAATAAAACAACTCAAATTCTTTGTGACTGGTTCTCTAAAGCCGATAAATATGGTCCGTTACCATTTGATGAGAATTTCAAGTGCTTAATGCCTCATGAGGATGGTAACTCTACAGAAGATTTGTTTTCTGATATTCAATCCCTTCTAAATAATTCTTTTAATCCTGTTCATCCCGGCTCTTTAGCTCATCTGGATCCCCCACCTTTGATTTTTTCTATTTTAGGCGATTTAATTGCTGCTGGTTTAAATAATAATCTTCTTGCTTACGAGTTGTCTCCAAGTATTACTTTGCTTGAGGAATCATTATGCAAATGGTTTGCAATGAAAATAGGGTTTAATGACTCTTCAGGAGGCATAGCAGCAAGCGGAGGTACTTTAAGTAATTTAAATGCACTTATAGCTGCTAGACATAATTCTGGATTAGGTTCAGATCCGAATTCTGTATTACTTGTTAGTGAAGATGCTCATTCCTCCTTTATTAAATGTATAAGAATAATGGGTCTTGATGAAGCAAATCTCATCAGGATTAAAACTGATAAAAACGGCAGTATTGATATACATAATCTTAGAAAAACTATAGAAAAATGTTTTATTGATAATAAAAAAATATTCGCAATTGTTGCCACTCTAGGCACAACTGTAAGAGGAGCAATTGATCCTATTAAAGACATAAGTGAAATATGCAAAGAAAGAAATATATGGCTTCATATCGATGGCTCCATTGGAGGCATTTTTGCAATAACTTCTATTCCAATTGAAGGTTTAAATAATATTAATCAGGCTAATTCAATAACTATAAATCCTCAAAAAATAATTGGCATAACAAAGACATCATCTTTGTTATTGGTTTCAGAAATGAGAACTTTAGAAAATACATTTTCTACCGGACTTCCTTACATATCATCGAAAGAAGACATCATAAATAGAGGTGAAATAGGCATACAAGGATCTAGACCTGCTGAGGTGATCAAACTATGGCTTGGGTTACGTTTTTTAGGTTTAAATGGGATAGAAACTATTTTAAAATCATCAATTAATAGAAAAGATTTTTTTATAAAAAATATTAGTAAGCATAAATTTGATATTTATTCAGGTCCTCTTCATATCGTTTCATTCTTACCAAAGAAACTTGAGCCAAAAGACTCTGATGCATGGACTCAAACTAAAGTTAATGAACTTATTAACAAAAATTTTATGCTTTCTAGACCAAAATTTAAAGGTAAATATTTTTTAAGGGTTGTCATGGGAAATTACAATACAAAAGAATCTCATATAGAAGAACTTTTGAGACTTTTACATGCTTAACTTATGAATATTGGTAGACCAAAAATTATTGCAATAGTAACAGGGTTTATATCCATAGCTATTTGTATTGCTTATTTGCTCTTAATAACTATTTTTGATTTCAGAACTTATCTAAATGATCAATTGTCTAACATTACATAGTAAATGGAGGCAAACTTTTATTTGATTTAAAATACTTTTTCATTTCAATTTTTGAAATAGCTTCTTTAACGAAGTTTTTTAAAATGTCCTCCCTCTTACTTATTCTATAGATCTTATCTACTACTTCTTGAATTCCTCCATCTCCCCAATCTTGCCCATTTTTAAAATACTCAATCAAACTTAGTCCTACTATTCTTATTAACCAGCCTGCTGTAACAGATTGTATGGATTTAGATACTATTATTTTAGTCAAGCTTGTAGCTAAAACAGGAGAAAGAATGGCGAGACCCCCTTTTAGTATCCCTTGTTTGGCCAATGCGCTTAGCAATGATTTTGCTAAATCTTTTGCATCTTTTTTTGTAAGCTTTATTTCATATATTTTTGATAATTCCAAAATCATTTGAAGGTTTACAGACGTAGTAGTAAGGAAATCAACGGCTGGTAGTGGATTAACTAGTATTACTCCTCCTGTTATCCACATATATTTATTAATCACTTTATTTGACATTAAATATCTTTGTTCTTGCAGGAAATTTTTACTTTTAATACCTAATTTATTTGAGCGAAAAAGAATATTATCCGCCAATAACTCTTCACCATTATTATCGAGCGTTTCAATTATTTCTCTAAATAAACTTCCTACCTCTGGAACTAAATTTAAAGCATCTGATTTTATATAGGAAGGTTGTTGAGGTACTGCAATTGTTTGAACTACTGAAATTTTATTTTTTCTAGCGGAAGTTATAGAAATTATATTTTCTTTGATGAGGTTATTTTCATTTCTAGACCTCAAATCACATTTATTTAGAACTATTATTATTTTTTTCTTTATTTTCAATAATTCTTTAATTAAATAGTTTTCGTATTTATTTATGTCCTGATCTAACACAAAAAGAACTATGTCAGAATTTGATGCTTGTATGATTGTTGTTTTTTCTCTTTCTTCTCCTAATTTAGATGGTTCGAATAAACCCGGAGTATCTACTATATTGATGTTTCTTTTTAATATTGGGATACGAATTTTATAACTATTAATTTGCTTTGTAGTACCTATTTTTGCTGAAGTTTGTCCTACAATGTTTTTCAATAAAGATCTTGCTATAGATGTTTTTCCTGAGGAACCTGCTCCAAAAAGAGTAACTTTATAATCTCCTGTTTTTAATTGGGACTCTAGTTTGTTTCTTTTGTAATTTAACAATTCAACTTTTACTTTATCGTTAATTTTTTTATTAATTTTCTCGACCCCTTCCAAACTTATCTTTGCAGCACCATATGTATTTTTGAATGAAAGTGTATTTTTTTTATTTTTGTATATAACTTTATAAACTATTTTTTTAAATAATTTTTTATCAATATTATAAAAGATATAACTAATTAATATTAAAAATAAAAGTGTATAAATATTTACTATTCTTATAAATATTGAAAATAAAATATATACAATTAATATTAATAAAAGATACTTTATATATTTCAATATCAAGTAATTCATATTATCGATTATTTTTAAAAATGTTATACAGCAAAAAAATAAAACCAATATTAATAGAAATATCAGCAATATTAAAAACAGGAAAATTTATAATATTTAAATTTATAAAATCTACCACAAAACCTTTATATATTCTATCTATACCATTACCAATAGTTCCGCCAAGAATAAAGCTATAAGAATATAGATCAAATGTGTTTAAAGTATTTTTCCTTAATATTAAATAAATAAGTAATATTGAGAAAAAAATACTTATTAAAGATAAAAATATTCTACTACCACTAAAAATGTTAAATGCGGCCCCGTAATTTTTTACTAAGTCTAATTTGAATAAAAGAAAATCTTTATTAATAAATAATTTATTATTATATGACATTAAATATTTCGTAAATTGATCTATTAGAACAATAAAAATACTTAAAGATAAAAAATATAATTTTGTTTGTATTTTATTAATCATTATTTGCTTCGTTTTAAACGTTCTATAGGCTTTATAAGTAATAAAAGTGGAAAAAGCATTAAAAAATGATATCCAATCTTACCAAATGAGTATTTTCCTAAATTATATAAAAATAATTTAAATTGACTGTGGAATATAACCTGTATAAGGTTGTAAAATATCCCAGTTAAATGCATAGCACATATCCCTATAAATCCATTCTTTAAAAAATTTCCAATCTTTATTTTATTTCTTGTATTTAAATTATCAATTATTTTGATTAATGGATATAAACCTAATAAATATCCAAAATTTGGAGTGAGCAAATAACCTATTGAACCTCCTTGATGAAAGACAGGAAATATGAATAAACCCAAAATTATATATATAGAAAATGCCCTGAAAACAACTTTTTTATGAAATATGAGTGTTAATAAAATTATAGTTGGAATTTGCCATGTGATAGGCAACTCAAAGTTATTACTAGATTTATAGATAAAAGTTAGTGGAATAAATACAGGTAACATTGATGTTATTACTATTGATTGAAGACTCACAAGTATCTCAATTAATTTATAAAAATTGAGCATTATTATAAATTCTATTTATAAACTTCTTAATGCAACAATTGGATCTAATTTAGAAGCTCTTTTAGCAGGTAAAACGCCAAAGATTAAACCTATTGATCCTGAGATGATCATGGTGGAAAAAGTAGTTGTAATTCCTACTGATGCAGGAAGTGGTGTTATCAGAGATAAAAGAAAAACACCTGATAATCCAGTTGTTGTACCAATTAATCCTCCAATTGTAGATAAAATCAATGCCTCAATTAAAAATTGAATTAAGATATCTGACTGTTTAGCTCCTATTGCTTTTCTAAGTCCAATCTCTTCAGTTCTTTCGCTTACAGAAACGAGCATAATATTCATGATTCCTATACCTCCAACCACTAAGGATACTGCTCCAATACCAGCCAGTAAAAATGTAAGTCCACTTGTTATGTTGGTTACTATATTCAAAGCATCTTCTTGTGATCTAACCGCAAAGTCATCATCTCTTATTATTTTATGTCTTTGCCTTAATAAGTTGGTAATTTGAAATTTAGCGGCACTAGTTGCATTTTTATTTATCGCTTCTACACTAATGAAGCTTAAACTTACTCCGTATGTCGGGTCCTTCCCTGTAATTCTATTGACCATGGTTGTCAATGGTATATAAGCATTTTTGTCTTGATTACTTCCAAATACAGCACCTTTTGGCTTTAATATTCCGATAATTTCATAGGTATGGTCTTTAATTCTGATTTTTTTTCCAAGTGATGAAGAATTATCATTAAAAAATTCTTCTTTAAGATCAGGACCTATTACAACATAACTTCTTGCACTATTAACATCACTTTTTGATAAAAATCTTCCCTTATCTACTTCAAAGCTTCTTACTTCAAGAAATTCAGGAGTTACTCCAGCAATTGATATATTAAGGCTTTTAGAATTTGATTGTACTATTTCGTTAGCAGAGATTTGAGGAGCAACTTTTCTAACTGTTGGGACTTGATTGCTTATTGCTAATGCATCTTCTAAAACTAGGTTTTTCGGAAATGAAATTCCTCTTCTTCTTGTATCATTATTCCCAGGAACAATGAATAAAACATTTGCACCTAAATTACTTAATTGATTTTTTGCTAATGTTTGGGCACCTCTTCCAAGTCCAACAAGTGTAATAACTGATGCATTTCCTATGATAATCCCAAGCATTGTTAACGAACTTCTCAATTTGTTCGAAACTAGGGTTTTTGTGGCCATACCTAAGGCTTCTTTTATTGATATATTTCTAGACATATTTATATTTATCTATGGCATCATCATCATCTTCAATTTGCCCCATGTATATAACACCTTCATTTAGCTGCAGTGTAATAAGGTCGCCATTGCTAATTTGATGATTATCTATATTCTCCAAATTACAAATTGTAGAAATTCTTTTATTATTTTTATTAAACAAAGCATAAACATCATCTACATTTTGGTTCGTAACAATGCCCGCAATATTTTTACTCAGTGGAATATTTTTCATTAATTCCTCTGGAACAAATAATATTTCTCCAGGACAAATCAGCGATATATCTAGATTATTTTTTATTATTCTTGCTTTACCTGTAACACCGATTTCCCCTATTGAAATTCCTCTTGAAACAATTTTTCTAACTAAACCGACTTTTATTAAATCTGTAGAGCCGCTAATGCCAGTTAACGTGCCTGCAGTTTGAACTACTAAATCTCCTTGATTTAGAATCCCCATTTCCTGAGCAATTTGCATAGCTAAACTAAATGTTTTTGCAGTTCTTTCATCATTTTTAACTACTATGGGAGTAACTCCCCAAACTAATTGCAATCTTCTCGCTACACTTCTCTCTGTAGTAGTTGCCAAGATAGGTGTTGGGGGTCTGAATTTACTTACATTTCGAGCGGTAGAGCCTGATTTTGTTAAAGGGATTATAGCTCCCGCATCAAGTTGTCTAGCTATATTGCTTACTGCTGCACTAATAGCATTTGGGATTGTACTAGGTAGGTGGCTCTCAATAGCTTTTAGTGGATAATCCCTTTCAATTCTTCTTGCTATAGTTGCCATCGTTTCAACTGCCTCTACAGGATAATCGCCAACTGCAGTTTCATTTGAAAGCATTACAGCATCTGTTCCATCGAGAATTGCATTCGCAACATCACTTACTTCGGCCCTAGTGGGCCTAGGATTAGAAGCCATTGAATCAAGCATTTGAGTCGCTGTAATTATTGGGATACCCAATGAATTTGCTTTTCTTATTAATTCCTTTTGTAGAAGTGGAACTTCTTCAGCAGGCATTTCTACTCCCAAATCACCTCTTGCTACCATAACCCCATCACATAAGGGTAAAACTGTATCTATTTGATCAATCGCTTCAAACTTTTCTATCTTTGCGACTACAGGAGTTGAATGTCCATTTTTGTTTATTAAATCTTTTATCTCGTTTATATCAGATGGATTTCTTACAAAACTTAGGGCTATCCAATCTACTCCTTGAGATAAACCGAATTTTAAATCTTCTTTATCTTTTTCTGTTAATGCTTTTACTGATAGCTGAACATCTGGGAAATTAACACCTTTATTATTTGAAAGAACTCCCCCTACAGTCACAAGACACTTTAATAGATTAGCTTTTACATCTATTTTTTCTACAATCATTTCTATTTTTCCATCATCTAAAAGTATTCTTTTTCCCTCAGTAACTTCTTGAGAAAGTTTGTCATAGGTTACATTTGCAATAGTATTTGTACATTCGATTTCATTTGATGTCAGTATAAATTTTTCACCTTTTTTAACTTTTACTGGACCATCTTTAAATCGCCCTAATCTTATTTTAGGTCCTTGAAGATCTTGTAATATTCCTATATCTATATCTAACTTTTTTGATACTTCTCTAATAGTTTTTATTCTCTCAGCATGATCTTTATGATCTCCATGTGAGAAATTTAATCTGAACGTTGTTACTCCAGCTTTTATTAAATCTGTAATTATCTCTTCAGATTGAGTTGCAGGGCCAATAGTTGCTACTATTTTTGTTCTTCTTTTTAAATCAATATTCGACATATATAGATAATATTGCTAGATATAAATAAATTTACCATACCCAAAGTTAGTTATTTAAGTCATGGATTTTAAAACTTATCAGAAAAAAGCTAGGGAAACAGCACAATATCCAAATTTAGGCTCGAATAATATTTATCCAACTCTTGGCTTGGTTGGAGAGGCTGGTGAGGTAGCGGAAAAAGTAAAAAAAGTTATAAGAGATAAAAATGGAATATTTGATAACGAATCAAAATTAGGTTTAAAAAAAGAATTAGGTGATGTTTTGTGGTACATATCAAATCTTTGCACAGAATTAAATTTCAACTTAGAGGATGTTGCATTACAAAACCTTGAAAAATTAAAATTAAGGGCTGCTCAAGGAAAAATAAGCGGCTCTGGTGACGATAGATAAAATTAGCTATATCCTAAGCTTGCATACTGGAGATTTGTAATTAGGTTTTGAATAACATTTAAAAGTAAAAAAGCTAATAAAGATGAAATATCAAATCCACCAATAGGAGGGATGATACCTCTAAAAATATTTAGATAAGGATCTGTGATAGAAGTTAATGCAGATAAAATACCGTTACTCCAATCAATACCAGGAAACCATGTAAGTAATATTCTTATTATTAATATGAATGAATATATTGATAATGTTTGGCCCAGCACTGCAAAAATCTCAGATAACATGATCTTTTATTGTTTTATAACATTCTAACATTTACTTATTATTGCTGCTTATTAGTACGGTTTCCTATTTTTGAGAGATATTCATTACTCAAAGCAAAAGTTTGAAAAAACTTTTCTGATAATGATAGCCAATATGATCTTCCATCTTTTTGCTTCCGTTTAACAATAAAATTTTTTTCTAATAATTCTTTAATATGATCATAAGCTCCTGAACCCCTAAGAAGTATAAGATCAGATTGCAAGATTTTTTTCTTGATTGCAATAGTTGCCAATGTTCTTAATTCGGCTGTTTTTAAATCAGAAGGAAGTAGATCATCTACGAATTCATTAAGACTGGATTTTAGTTCTAGACAAAAACTATTATTAACTTCATTTAATTCAATCGCTGACTTTGGATTGGAGTATTTATTCTTAAGATCTTTAATTGCATTATTTATTGAGTTTATATCAGAATTGGTAATTTCTGAAAGATCCTTTTTTGTTATTGGTCTGCCTTTTAAATATAGAACAGCTTCAACTCTAGTAACTAGATCTATATCAGATATTGGCATGGTATTTAGATCAGATTGATTGATTTTAATTACCGTAATCTTTCCTAATTTACCTTAAATTTAATCTGATGCACCAAGGAATAATCTATATGTATCGTTTTGAGTTTCATCCCAAAATTTATAGCCTAGAATTCTTACAAATTTATTCCACTCTAAAATCTCATTTTTATCGATTAAAACTCCAATAACAATTTTCCCAACATCAGCTCCATAATTCCTATAGTGAAATACGCTTATAGACCAATTAGATTTCATATTATTTAAAAAGTTTATTAATGCGCCAGGCCTTTCAGGAAACTCAAATCTGTATAAAAGCTCAACAAAGTTTCTATTATCCATTTCTTTAAAATTCTTTGGTAATCTTCCACCTACCATATGTCTTAGATGATTTTTAGATAATTCATCATCACTTATATCAATAAATGAGTACTCTGAATTTCTAAATACATTTAAAAGATTTTTTTTATCATTTAATCCATATACTTGAACTCCTACAAAGATCTGGGCATTCTTAGAATTCGACATCCTGTAGCTAAATTCGGTCAAATTTCTATTGTCAAGTAGCTTACAAAAATCAATTAAACTTCCAGCACGTTCTGGTATTTCAACAGCCATCATTACTTCTTTACACTCACCAAGTTCTGCTCGTTCTGCGACAAATCTAAGCCGCTCAAAATTCATATTTGCACCACATGCAATCGCAACCATTTTTCTATTTAAATGATTCGAATTTAAAATATCTTTTTTCATCCCTGCAATTGATAATGCTCCTGCTGGCTCTAGTATTGATCTAGTATCCTCAAAAACATCTTTTATAGCTGCACATATCTCATCAGTATTAACGGTGATCATCTTATCTATATATTTTCTGCCAATGTCAAAAGTATTTTTCCCAATTTTTTTTACAGCAACTCCATCTGCAAATTGACCAACAGAAGATAATTCCACAATTTTTGATTCTTCCAATGATTTTGTCATAGCGTCTGCATCTTCCGGCTCTACACCAATTATTTTTACTCCAGGCCATATTTTTTTAATATATAGGGATATTCCTGATATCAATCCTCCACCACCAACAGCAATATAAATTGCATAGGGTTTTTCATTTAATTGCTGTTCAAGTTCAATAGCTATGGTTCCTTGTCCTGCTATTACATCTGGATCATCAAAAGGATGAATAAAACATAAATTTCTTTCTTTGCTAATCCTTATTGCTTCTTTGTATGTTTCATCATAATTATCACCAAATAATATAACTTTTGCTTTTAACTTTTTCACGGCATTAACTTTTACAAGAGGAGTTGTAATGGGCATTAATATCGTCGCTTGGCAATTTAACTTAAGAGCACTAAGAGCAACACCTTGAGCATGATTACCAGCACTTGAAGTAATTACTCCCTGAGAAAGCTGAGAATTGGTGAGCTTACTCATTTTGTTATATGCCCCTCTAACCTTGAATGAAAATACATCTTGAAGATCTTCTCTTTTTAGAAAAATTTCATTATTAAGTGTATTACTTAAATTATGAGCTTTTTCTAGGGGCGTTTTTTTTGCTACTTCATAGACTTCAGCTTGAAGTATTTTTTCAAAATAATCATTCATATATATATTTTTAGCATTAATTATTAATCTAATAAAACATTACATGATCTATTTCTAAAAAAATACTCATTTTGCACCTCGACGTTTTAGATTAGATAGATACCAATTTTTGTTAAATGCTTTTAAGTGAGTTAAGTCATCCAAATCAACTTCATGGCTTAACAGTTTCACAATTAGAGGAAATTGCTTGTCAAATTAGAGAAAGGCACCTTCAAGTAGTATCTACTAGCGGTGGACATCTTGGCCCTGGTTTAGGTGTGGTTGAGCTTACATTGGCTTTATATCAAACTCTTGATCTAGATTTTGACAAAGTTGTTTGGGATGTAGGACATCAAGGTTATCCTCATAAATTAATAACGGGACGTTTCAGTCAATTTGATTCCCTTAGACAACAAAATGGAGTAGCTGGATATCTAAAAAGAAGTGAAAGTAAATTTGATCATTTTGGTGCTGGACATGCAAGCACTTCTATTTCCGCTGCTTTAGGAATGGCAATAGCAAGAGACAGAAAAGGTGAGAATTATAAATGTGTTGCTGTTATTGGAGATGGAGCATTAACTGGAGGAATGGCATTAGAAGCTATAAATCATGCAGGACACTTACCAAATACTCCTTTAGTTGTTGTATTAAATGATAATGATATGTCTATTTCACCTCCAGTTGGAGCCCTTTCCTCCTACTTAAATAAGGTAAGAGTTAGTCCGCCATTGCAATTTTTATCCGATAGTGTTCAAGAAAGTGTAAAAAATATTCCCTTAATTGGTAAGGATATACCAGAAGAATTGAAAAATATTAAAGGAAGCGTTAGAAGATTGGCTGTGCCTAAGGTTGGTGCTGTTTTTGAAGAACTTGGATTTACATATATGGGTCCAATTGACGGTCATGACATTGGAAATTTAGTTAATACTTTTAACGCTGCTCATAAACTTAAAAAACCTGTTCTTGTTCATGTTGTTACAACAAAAGGGAAGGGTTATCCTTACGCAGAAGCTGACCAAGTAGGATATCATGCACAGTCTGCTTTTGATCTGACAACTGGGAAATCTATTCCATCAAAGAAACCTAAGCCTGTTAGTTATAGTAAAATATTTGGTCAAACCTTATTGAAAATATGTGAACAAGATAGCAAAGTCGTTGGCATTACAGCTGCAATGGCTACAGGTACTGGTTTAGATATATTGCAAAAAAATATTCCAGACCAATATATCGACGTTGGAATAGCAGAACAACATGCAGTTACTCTTGCTGCTGGAATGTCGTGCGATGGTCTTAAACCTGTTGTAGCAATTTATAGTACTTTTCTTCAACGTGCTTTCGATCAATTAATTCATGATGTAGGCATACAAAAATTACCTGTATCATTCGTACTTGATAGAGCTGGAATAGTTGGAGCTGACGGTCCTACACATCAAGGGCAATACGATATCAGTTATATGAGATCCATACCTAATTTTGTATTGATGGCACCAAAAGATGAGTCTGAATTACAGAGAATGTTAATAACTTCAATAAACCATAACGGTCCTACAGCACTAAGAATACCTAGAGGCTCTGGATTAGGCGTCGCTGTAATGGATGAGGGTTGGGAACCTTTAAATATAGGCGAAGCTGAAATACTTGAGGAAGGAGAGGATATTTTAATTATTGCTTATGGTTCAATGGTCGCATCAGCTATCGAAACATCAAAGATACTAAAAAATATGAACATTAATGCATGTCTTATTAATGCAAGATTTGTGAAACCTCTCGATCAAAATCTTATTATGCCTTTAGCAAGTAGGATTCAAAAAGTTGTAACTATGGAAGAAGGAACCCTAATAGGTGGATTTGGTTCCGCAATAGTTGAATTATTAAACGATAATGATATAAATATTCCTGTATTCAGAATAGGTATACCTGATGTTTTAGTTGATCATGCTTCACCTGATCAGAGTAAAGAAAAATTAGGACTTATGCCTGATCAGATGGCAGATAAAATTATTAAAAAATTTAAGTTAGGCAATTAAAAATTTAATAAATAAATTTTTATAAAACACCACGTGAGGCTAATCCTAAGATTGCTCCAATTCCGAAAATATGACCTAGGCAATTAGCACCTACAACAGATGCGTGACTTAAACCACCATAGAATTTTGAATTAGGTATTTCAAAACCTTCATTAGGTTTTCTTATTGTTGCTCTAGCAATTGCATAAGCAAAAACATTACATGCAATCATTACGACGGCACACTTTGGAGACCAAGAAAAAGTTGCTGGATCTGCAGCTGCAAATAATGTAGTAAACATAAAAAATCGTTATTTTTATATATTCTCTAATACTTTTACCTAAAAAACACAAAATTGTAAAAGGTCTTAAGAGTTGTTTACTTCTAAGCTATTTAACAAGTTTAGAAATCCAAACAAAATAACAAAATCACTTAGAGTTAGGAAGGATTCTGCAAAGCCATGCAGGAAGTCAACCTCAACAAGCGTTTTATCATAGTAATTTAGTGTGAATATAGATACCAATATAGTTATGAATACGAATAAAACAGTTAAGGAAAATCCTGTTTTTACAAAAATATTAACAGATTTGATTTTATATAAGTAAAACAAAAATATTGCATACGGAATTATTGATATTGCGAACAATAATGTGTTGTCAATAGAACCTAATTTTTCTATTAATTTAAAAAATAAATCAGTCATAAGTCTCTTCCTTTTTAAAAATAGTGAATGCTACGAGAGCTAATGTTGAATTGCCAATAAATGTAAATATCCCTTGAAGAGTTACTAATCCATACAATACATCTTGATTATCGTAGATATGCCAAGTAATAGCGCACATAGCTCCTATTAAGTTTGGAACCATAGCTAAGCTTAACCAAAAAAATAAATTATATTTTTTATATGTAGAAATTTTGTATATAACAAAGATGGTAAATATCCATTCAATGACAGAAGAGATGTGAATTAACCAAGTTCCAAATGAAAGTTCGTGCAAAATTTATATTTTTTTCTTAAGTACATTAAGTACTTCTTTGGCATGATTTATAGGTAAAACACTTATCCATCTATAAGAAATTTCCCCTTCTGGAGAAATCAAAAAAGTATTTCTATCTGAAAATGGAGGAATCCAAGAACCATATTTATCGCTAATAATTCCATCAGGATCGGATAATAAAGTGTAATTTATAGATTTCTCACTGCAGAAACTTTCATGAGAATCTTGATTATCAGCACTAATACCAACAATTTCGGCATTATATTTTGAAAAATCTTTTTTTAGTTCCGAAAAACCTTTAGCTTCAAGAGTGCAACCTGCGGTAAAGTCCTTTGGATAAAAATACATAACAAGCCACTTACCTTGAAAATCATTTAATTCCCAAATATTTTTTGATTTTATATTTTTATTAAAACCTTCTAATTGAAAGCTTGGAGCAATATCTCCAATTTCAGGAGCAAAGTCAAAAGCAATTGCTGAATTACAATTAAATAAAAAAATAAAAGATATTAATATACTTAAAACTAAATTTATCATCAAATTTAGAATTTTTTTAAATCAACTCCATTTGATTTAGCAAATTTATCTAAACCTACTTTTTGTATAGACTTTAATGCTTTGGTGCTAATTTTAATATTCACCCATTTCTTGCCTTCTTCCCACCAAAGTCTCCTTTTTTGAAGATTAACTTGTTGCAATTTCTTTGTACGAATATGTGAGTGACTCACTGCCATCCCGTTATTAGCTTTTGCACCGGTCAGTTCGCAAACTCTTGACATATTTATTGAGTTATATCTTTGAAAATTCTAACACATGACTCAATTTGTTGAATTAAGTAATTCTGAAATTAGTTCGGCATTATTATTTTGTAAATTAATTATCTGTTCTTGATCTAATCCACCAACGGAAAGCTTAGCCATATCGTAAACATGATTAGCAATTTTAGATGCCAATGGATTCTCAATAGGATCTTTTTCATCAATAATTATTTTGTTGCCTGTAATTTTATTAAGACCAACAATAAGTGGATGTTCTTTGTTAATTAAGAGCACATGATATTCAGGTAAGCCAGGCATCTTTTGTTCCATGTAAGCGCCCATATCATTAATTCTTCTCATTTGCTCTGGAAGCAGGATCATCGCTGGTGGAGCATCTTTACTTGAAAGTGACTGCACTTTAACTGTTACTTTCTCATTGTTGAGGGCGTTAACTATTGTATCTCTAAGATTATCAGTATTTGATTTGCCATCCTTATCTACAATTTCCTTAGATTCATTATCTTCTAGTTCATTTATTTCTGAGTCTACTCTTTGGAATTGATAATCTTCATTTTTACTTTCCAACCATGGAAGAAATTGTGCGTCAATTAAGGGATCTGATTTAATAACTTCTTTATTATCAGATAAACAGATATTTAATGCACTAGATTGTGCAATCAAATCTGAACAGTAAATTATTTTTTTAGAATCAGTTAATTTATTTCGCTCTTTATAATTTGCGAGAGTTGTGAAATATTTATCATTTGACTTGATGAGGGATTTATTTTCAATATCTTGAGTTACGTCTTTCTCAGCATTTATTATTGTCTCGAAAATTATACTGTTATTGACTAAATCAGCAAATTTTTCATCTTCTATAGCACCAATTTTAATAAAAGCAGAGATTGAATCCCAAATTTCAGCATAAAATTCTGGAGAATTTTTTATCAAATCCTTCAGTTTATTGGCAATTTTTTTTGAGATAAATGATGATATGGACCTCACTTTTCTATCTGTTTGTAATGCACTTCTACTAACATTTAGGGGTATATCTGTAGAGTCAATAACTCCTCTTAAAGGTAAAAGGTATTTTGGTACTATCTCTTTAATTGAATCGCTTACGAATACTTGATTGCAAAATAGTTTTATTTCTCCCTTTTCCCAATCAGCTCTACCTGACAACTTTGGAAAATATAATATCCCTTGTATGTCATATGGATAATCTGTATTTAGATGAATCCATAACAGTGGATCTCCCTGGAAAGGATAAAGGTATTTATATAACTCAATATAATCTTCATCTTTTAATTCATTAGGTTGTTTTCTCCAAGGAGGATTTTTCTTATTAATTGTCTCTCCTTCTAATAAGACATCTATTGGCATAAAATCACAATATTTTTTTATTAGTGATTTAATCCTTTCAGGCTCGATGAACTCTTTTTCTTCTTCAAGTAGGTGAAGAATAACATCTGTACCAATTGTCTCTCTTTCTGATTTCTCTAACGTGAAATTTGGCGATCCATCACATGACCATTTGAAAGCATTTGATTCCCCAATTGCTGACTTAGTTAATATATCAACTCTATCTGCCACCATGAAACTTGAATAAAACCCTAGTCCAAAATGACCTATGAATTCATCATTATCTTTTTTATATTTTGTTAGGAATTCTTCAGCACTAGAAAATGCAACTTGATTTATGTACTTCTTAATTTCTTCATCATTCATTCCAATTCCATTATCGGAAATTGTTAGTGTATTTTTTTCACGGTTAATTGTTATTTTTACTTGAGCCTCCTCAGTATTCTCGCAATCACCTGCCATAGAGGCCATTCTTCTTTTACTAATTGCGTCAACACCATTACTAACAAGTTCTCTTAAAAAGATTTCATGGTCAGAATATACTGCCTTCTTGATAATTGGGAAAATATTTTCGGTATTAATACGAATTTCGCCTTTTTCCATAAAAAAAATCAAATATATTAAATCTTATTTCGTAAAAACTAGTTAATCAAGTTTAATTAGGAGTATTGTCCGAACAATATATGAATTTAAAAGTTAAATAAATTTTTTAATGGTTTTATTTAACCCACAAAATATCACTACAATTATTTTCTCTCATAATTTGATTGGCTTTTGCCAAGTCATCACATGGATTTAAATGTAGGACGGCAATATTTCCTTTTTTCTGTTGTACTTTTTGTTCATTCATCCCTTTTTCTAACAAATAAGATTCTTTAAACATCAATAAAATCTTTTTGTTATCTGTCTTTTCTTCCTTAATTAAATTTCTTAAAATGTCTACCGAAATTGTAAATCCAATTCCATTAAATATTTTCTCATTAGGACTAAATGATCTTACTAACTCATCATATCTTCCGCCTTTTGCGATGATGCATTTATTTTTACCATTATCCCCTATTAGTTGAAAAACTATTCCTTCATATAAATTCAAGTGAGGTTGGAATGTGGGATCAAGTTGTAATTTAACTCCATATTTTTTTGATATTTTTGATAATGTTTCAAATAAAAAATTTAAGTCATCTAATGTTTTACTGGTACCAAATATAGTTTTTAATTTTTTCAATATTGCTATGGGCTCTCCTCGTGTGAATAAAAGATCTTTAAGAATATATTTATCATTTTCATCTATTTCTAATTTAGATAAATTGTCTTGATCAAAATTAACAAGACTTTTCTTAATTTCTTCAAAATTATTATTCTTATATTTGTTCAGTATTAAGTCCATTATTTTTGTGGTGCTTACTAGTAGAAATAAATCACAACCATCCTTCAAATTAATATTATCGATTGAATCAAACAAAATATTAATAACTTCAATTTCTGGGTATTTTGTATCATATCCAATTAATTCAATTCCACTCTGCAATTTTTCTTGTAACTTAAATGAATTTTTATTATTTTGTTTTTTATCAAAAACCATTCCATTGGTGAATAATCTTATAGGTCTTTTCTTATTTATTAATCTAGTAGATGATAATTTGACAATTGATGTTGTCATTTCTGGCCTAAGACATAATGAATTATTACTTACTATTCCAACAACCTGATTTTCGTCAATAACGCCACGGCCTTTTATGGTCTCTAAAGTATTAATAAATGAGGGTGAAACCTCTTCATATCCCCATAGTTTATAAATACTATTTAAATTATTTATGATGTTTGAGTTATTTTTTACATCGACTAATTTAATTTCCTTTATATCTGTCATTTTGATATTAAATTAATTTTAGGTATAGAGATTTTTTTTAAATGGAGAGACTTTATCTAGTTCATTTTTTAATTCATTCTCAAGGCTGGGAGAACAAGCTAAAATTCTTCCTGAACTTAAATTAAATTCGCCTGATGGATAATCAGAAATAATACCACCAGCCTCTTTTACAATAATAGCACCGGCCGCTAGGTCCCATACCTCCAATCCTCTTTCCCAATATCCATCTACTTTACCTGCAGCAACAAATGCTAGATCAACTGCTGCTGCACCGCCTCTTCTAACACCTCTAGTTTTATGTGTTAAATAACAAAATTCAGCATAATTATTATTCTCTGTCTCAAATCTGTCATAAGAGAAACCAGTTACAAGTAGACTATCAGATAGATTAGATGGATTCGATACTTTAATTTCACTATCATTGCAGAATGAGCCTAAACCTATACAGGCTGAATATAGTT
This sequence comes from Prochlorococcus marinus CUG1417, assembly GCF_017695975.1. NCBI lineage: Bacteria > Bacillati > Cyanobacteriota > Cyanophyceae > Synechococcales > Prochlorococcaceae > Prochlorococcus > Prochlorococcus marinus. The sequence continues at coordinate 822,953 of NZ_JAAORN010000001.1, forward strand.
CATTTAAATATGGTACTGATATAGCCCCAATAATTGGCTTGTTTTTATATACAAGACCAATAGAAGTCCCAAAAAAAGGATATCCATGGGAATAGTTTGTTGTACCGTCTAATGGGTCTATACACCACGTTAAATCCGATGATTTGGTTAATTTACCCGATTCCTCTGCATTTATAGATATGTTTGGTGTCTCTTCTAATAAATATTCTTTTATTTTATTTTCAACTTCCAAATCTACATTGGTAACTAGATCACCCTTCCTGCCCTTTGATGATATTTTCTGAATTTTATTGTAATTAACTTTTAAAATTTCATTACCAATTTGAGCGGAATTCTTGGCTATTTCATACAAAATGGATAAGTTTTCTTGGTTTGCGAGTTCCTCTATTTCACTTAATTCAAACATGATAGTTAATCTTCCTCAAATTCCCAAGGTGGCGCAACTCTTGTGTTTCCCCTCCCAAAATATTGTCCAAATTGTAAATCATAAACTTCATCTTCATATGTAGTTTCTACCTCAAGATCTGAAGTTGCTTTAGCGACACAAAGAAGTGCATAGCCTTTGTCTTTTAAAGCCTGAGATACACCCATAGCTTCAGGTTGTTGTAAGGTACCAGATTTAATTTTAACTGCACAACTTGTACAGCAACCATTTCTACATGAAAATGCAAGTTTGAAACCTTTCTTTTCAAATTCCTTAAGTATATATTCGTCACTATTAACCTGCTCTTGGTAGACCTTTCCGGTTTCTTTATTTTTAATCGTAACTGTGAAAGTCTTATTCAAATAACTTTCCTCAAAAATGGCATGATAAGGGGTTAAAATGATTATCTTGGGAGAGGTGGCCGAGTGGTTGAAGGCGCAGCACTGGAAATGCTGTATAGGGGCAACTTTATCGAGGGTTCGAATCCCTCTCTCTCCGTTTTATATTAGTTTATTTTGGTTAACTACATCAACAACTTTCTCTCTATAAAATTTTATTAGATAGATAATAATCTTTTTGACAAGTTAGAAATAATCTTATTTATTTAAATTAAGTTGAAAATATTTGATTTTTACTATTATATGTAGATATCTAAGATAAAAATTAATTAAATTATTATTAAATTTTGCTTTAATTTAGCGATCTAAAATCATGGGGCAAATAGTTGGAATAGATTTAGGTACTACTAACTCTGTTGTGGGAGTTATAGAAGCTGGTCGTCCAATTGTTATTGCTAATTCTGAAGGATCTAGAACCACTCCTTCAATAGTTGGTTTTACAAAGGAAAAAGAAATAGTAATAGGTGACCAAGCAAGAAGACAACTTGTTTTAAATCCAAAGAATACTTTTTACAACTTAAAAAGATTTATTGGTAGCGACTGGGACGAATTAGATGATAACAGTATATCTGTTCCCTATAATGTTAAAGCTAATAATACTGGAAGTGTGCGTGTTCTTAGTCCAAATACAGAAAGAGAGTATGCTCCTGAAGAGTTAGTTAGTTCATTAATTAGAAAACTAATAAATGATGCTGAAACATATCTTGGAGATACTGTTGACTCTGCTGTTATTACAGTCCCTGCATATTTCAATGAATCTCAAAGGCAAGCTACAAAGGATTCTGCAATATTGGCTGGAATCAGAGTTGATAGAATCCTAAATGAACCTACGGCAGCTGCTTTAGCTTATGGTTTTGAAAAAAGTTCATCTAATAATGTTCTGGTTTTTGATTTAGGGGGAGGAACATTTGATGTTTCTTTATTAAAAATTTCTAATGGTGTATTTGATGTTAAAGCCACTTGTGGAGATACTCAACTAGGTGGTAATAATTTTGATTCAAAAATAGTAGATTGGCTTGCTGAAAAATTTCTTGCTAAACATGATATTGATTTAAGAAGGGATAGACAAGCTTTACAAAGATTGACTGAAGCTGCCGAAAAAGCTAAATGTGAATTATCAGGATTGCAAAAAACAAAAATATCCCTACCCTTTATCACAACAACTAAAGATGGTCCATTACATATTGAAGAAACATTAAATAGAAAAATATTTGAATCATTATCCCAAGATCTATTAGACAGATTATTAGAGCCTGTGCAAATAGCCTTAGATGACTCAGGATGGAACGCAGAAGATATAGATGAGGTGGTTCTTGTCGGTGGCAGCACCAGAATTCCAATGGTTCAACAATTAGTTAAGACTCTTGTTCCTAATGATCCCTGTCAATCCGTTAATCCTGATGAAGTAGTTGCAATTGGTGCTGCCATACAATCTGGAATAATTAGTGGTGATTTACAAGATTTGCTACTAAATGATGTTACACCTCTTTCTTTAGGTTTAGAAACTATTGGAGGGCTTATGAAAGTACTTATTCCTCGAAATACACCAATTCCAGTACGACAGTCTGATGTTTTTAGTACATCAGAAGCCAATCAATCTTCAGTTGTTGTTCAAGTAAGGCAAGGTGAAAGGCCTCTAGCTTCTGAAAATAAATCACTTGGTAAATTTAGATTATCAGGAATACCTCCAGCTCCAAGAGGGATACCACAAGTTCAGGTAGCATTTGATATTGATGCTAATGGTCTTTTAGAAGTAAGTGCTACTGATAGGACAACTGGAAGAAAGCAAACAGTTACAATTTCTGGAGGTTCTAATTTAAATGAACAAGAAATTTCTTCTATTCTTGAAGAAGCTAAGTCAAAAGCCAATGAAGATAGAAAGATAAGATCTGTCATTGATAGAAAAAATAGTGCATTAACACTTATTGCACAAGCTGAGAGAAGGCTTAGGGATGCCTCATTGGAATTTGGTCCTTATGGTGCCGAAAGACAACAACGAGCTGTTGAATTAGCCATTCAAGATGTAGAAGAATACTTAGATGTTGATGATCCTCAAGAATTAGAAATTTCAGTAAGTGCCCTCCAAGAAGCATTATTCGGTTTAAACAGAAAATTTGCATCAGAAAGGAAAACTGATAATAATCCACTACAGAGTATAAAAAATACATTTGGATCATTAAAAGATGAACTCTTTTCAGATGATTATTGGGATGATGACCCTTGGGATAATCAAATGAATAGAAATTATAGAAATTCGAGGTATGGTAACTCTAGGGATGATGATCCATGGGACAATGACTATTACCTCTAAAAATGACTATTTGTCGATTTTGGGTTTATCTCCTGATTTCGATGACAAGGAACTTAAAAAAGCCTTTCGAAGTGAAGCAAGAAAATGGCATCCTGATTTAAATAAAAATGATCTTAATGCAGAAGAAAGATTTAAATTAATTAACGAAGCGTACGAATACCTGCGTGATCCCAATAAAAGAGATAATAGTTCGGATAAAAAAAATCAAGAGGATTACGAAAATAATAATTTCAAGACTGGTTTCCCGGATTTTCAAGATTATCTAAACTCATTATTTGGATATGAATACACCCCAAAGAATTTTGACGAATATGATAATGAACAATTTGAAGATGAACCCATATATACAGATAATGATGAAATTAATAATTATGAATACCCAACAACATCTCCAGAAGAGCCGCCTCCTGTTAAACTCTACCAAGACATTGAAACAATTATTGAATTAACTCCTGATGAGGCTATAAATGGAGCTTCAATTTTAATAGAGCTTGAAGATCAAACTGTAGTTGAAGTTGATACACCTCCTTTCGCTGGAGATGGATGGAGATTAAGACTTGAAAATATTGCAAGGGGAGGAAAAGATCATTATCTACAATTAAAAGTTCAAACAGATAGTGGTCTAAGAATTGATGGTTTAAGAGTTCATTATAAATTAGAGTTATTACCTCATGATGCTCTTCTTGGTTGTGCAGTAGAAGTTCCTACCCTTGATGGGAATGTCACACTTCAAGTGCCACCAAAATCTTCTACCGGGAGAATGTTACGTTTGAAAGGTAGAGGCTTAACTTTTGAAGATAATGTAGGTGACCAATATGTTGAAATCTTGGTGGTTATACCTGCTGATATTAATGATGAGGAAATTGCTTTATATACAAGATTACAAGAATTATCACTTTCTGATTCTTAATCAAATATTATATAAAAAAATAATTTAGATACTTATGAACATATTTGTTCTTTTATATAATTCAGGAACAGATAAGGAAGGAATTCATTCGATTGAACTAAAAGGAAGAACTATAGTTCTTATGTTTGAAGACAAGGATGATGCAACAAGATACTGTGGTCTCCTTGAAGCTCAAGATTTTCCTCTTCCAACAGTTGAAATGATCAACATTGATGAAATAAAGGATTTCTGCATTAAATTAGATTATGAATGCAAATTAGTTGAGAGAAATTTTGTGCCTAAAACAGCAGAAGATAGGTTATTAATTTCACCACCTCAGAAAAATCTAGAAGTTGATAATTGGGAGGGTGAAAACAATAATAAAGAAAACATTGATATAAATACCATTAAGGAAAACCTTGAAAAGTTGCTTTAGCTATTAAAATATCAATTAATTACTCAAAAAAATAAAATATGACAACTGCATTATTTGAAACAGAAGTTGGGAACATTAATATTGAATTTTTCCCTGACGACGCACCTAATACAGTTAAAAACTTCACTAAGTTGATTGGTGATGGTTTTTATGATGGTCTAGCATTTCACAGGGTTATTCCAGGATTTATGGCTCAGGGTGGGTGCCCAAATACTCGTGATGGAGCATCTGGTATGCCTGGAACCGGAGGCCCTGGATATAATATCAAATGTGAAATTAATTCCAATAAACATCTAAAAGGTTCACTTTCTATGGCTCATGCAGGGAAAGATACAGGTGGTAGTCAGTTTTTCATAGTTTATGAACCACAGCCTCATCTTGATGGAGTTCATACTGTTTTTGGTAAAACAGATGATATGGATGTAGTGCTAAAGCTTACTAATGGTTCAAAAATTCTAAAAGCAACCCTAAAATAGTAATTTAGTCTTCAAAAACAATACTAAATGTCTCTTTATCTAGATTAAATTTTCTTGTAGATGAATATAAAATTTCATTATTAATAGTAAATTTAGTATTGATTAATTTGATGCTATTTTTTGGGTGTAATGCTTGTTCAATATTTCTAGAAACAATGATTCCAATCTTTGTACTGTTTTCATAATTGGATAAAAATTGAATAAATAATTCTATATTCTTTATTTCTTCATCAGTAATGTTGGAATTGGTTCTATTCTGATCATGCAAAATTCGCCAAACTAATTTTGGTCGATTCCAAAAAGCCAATAATCTTGGGGTGCTTTCAAGTTTAATATTAATGTTTTGATCACTACAGAATTTAATTACGTTATTTTTTATTGGAACTAGATCAATTGATTTATATTTTCCGTCAAGAAAAATTGATATAAATGGGTCGATATTCCTGGAATTAGGATTATCTTCATCAATCATGTGGCCTAGCTTGGTTTTTTTTACACTCAAATATTCTGCATTATTATCGTTTGGACAAATTACTAATGGAACTCTCTCAATTACTTCTATTCCATAACCACCTAATCCAGCAATCTTTCTAGGATTGTTTGTAAGTAATTTTAGTTTTTTTATTCCAAGATCGGTTAATATCTGTGCTCCAACTCCATAATTTCTGAGATCAGCTGGAAAACCTAATTTTTCATTAGCTTCTACAGTGTCTAATCCACCATCCTGTAAGCTGTAAGCTTTTAATTTATTTATTAGACCAATACCTCTGCCTTCTTGCCTCAAGTAGACAACAACTCCCTCTTCCTCTTTTTCTATCCTTGATAAAGCAGCCTCTAATTGAGGTCTACAATCACAACGTAATGATCCAAAAGCATCGCCAGTTAAGCACTCTGAATGCATTCTTACTAGTACAGGTTCACTTAATTTTGATGATTTTTGCTTAACTAATGCAACATGCTCTGAACCATCAAGTTCATTGACATATCCATAAGCTTTGAAATTACCAAAAATACTTGGAAGAACAGCGTCGGATTTTCTAAATACAAATCTCTCAGTTTGAAATCGATAACTTATTAAATCAGCTATGGATATTAATTTCATTCCCCACTTTTTTGCATACTCTTTAAGTTGTGGAAGTCTCGACATGGAACCGTCAGGATTTTGTATTTCACAAATCACTCCAGCTGGATATAGACCTGACATCGCCGCAATATCTACTGCCGCTTCGGTATGACCTGCCCTCTTTAATACACCACCTTTTTTAGCTCTTAATGGAAAAATATGTCCTGGCCTCCTTAAATCATCAGGTTTTGTATTTGGGTTTATTGCAACTTGAATTGTCTTTGCCCTGTCTTCAGCGGAAATTCCAGTAGTAACATTATTTTCAGGACCAGCATCAATTGATATCGTAAAAGCTGTTTGATTTTCATCTGTATTTCTATCCACCATTAATGGTAAATCTAAAGAGTCAAGCTTTTCACCTTGCATAGCTAGGCATATAAGGCCACGTCCCTCAGTAGCCATAAAATTAATTTGCTGTGGAGTTGCAAACTGCGCCGCACATATTAAATCTCCTTCATTTTCTCTTCTTTCATCATCTACAACAATTATGCATTCACCATTTCTTATCGCTGCCAACGCATCGCTGATAGGATCAAATTCAATTTTAAAAGATTCATTTATATCCAAAATTGTTCCATTATTTGATTTGGGACTTGTTTCTTTCATTATTCCTATCAATATAGAAAAATAGTGTTTTAGTTACCTTTAATTCAACACTTTATAATCCTATCTCAAAGTCTACCAATTCAAAGAAATGAATGTTGCAATAGTTGGTGCTACTGGTTACGGAGGTATTCAAGCGGTAAATCTTTTAAAGAAGAATAAAAAATACAAAATTTCATTTTTAGGAGGTAATAAAACCTCTGGATCAAAGTGGAATGATAATTTCCCTTTTATTTATCTAGATAATGATCCTTATATAGAAGATATTTCAGTAGATAATATTTCAAAAAATTCAGATGTTGCATTGCTTTGCTTACCAAATGGAATATCTTCAACATTGACAAGAAAATTAATAGATAGAGGAGTTAAAGTTATTGATTTATCAGCTGATTACAGATACAAGTCCTTAGACGAATGGAAAAAAGTATATTCCAAAGAAGCTGCTATTTATAAAAGGAGTGACGATGATTTATGCAAAGAGGCAGTCTATGGTCTTCCTGAAATAAATAAGGAAGCCATTTCAAAAGGAAGATTAATTGCCTGTCCAGGATGTTATCCAACATCTGCTCTTATTCCATTAGCTCCTTATCTTTCTCAAGGAATTATTGAAAATGAAGGTATAGTAATTGATTCTAAAAGTGGAACTTCTGGTGGTGGTCGAGAACCAAACCAAAAGCTACTTTTATCAGAATGTGGTGAAGGTCTATCAGCATATGGATTGATTAACCATAGACATACCTCAGAGATCGAACAAGTAGCATCTTTAATATCTGGAAATAAAATTGAACTGCTCTTTACTCCTCATTTGGTTCCGATATCAAGAGGTATGCATTCGACTATATATGGGAGATTAAGAGATCCAGGATTAACTTCTGATGATTGCAGAATTCTTTTGGATAATTATTATAGAAATTTCAAAAATATTAAGGTCTTACCTGTAGATACATTCCCATCAACAAAATGGGTTAAAAATACAAACCAAATTTTCCTTTCTGTTAAAGTCGATATTCGAAATGGGAGGATTATTATTTTATCTGCAATTGATAATTTGTTAAAAGGTCAGACTGGGCAAGCAATTCAAAATTTAAATCTTATGTGTGGATTTTCAATGGATGAAGGTCTTGATTTAACTAATAATTTTCCATAAAATTACTTCTTATCAAAAACCCAGCTTGAGAGATTGAGTGAGGTAAAATTTTATGCTCAAGCATTTGTATCCTTTTGGAAAGTGATTCAATATCATCATCGTCTCTAATTGACAATGCAGCTTGCATTATCAATGATCCACTATCTACCTCCTCTTCTACAAAATGTACTGAACAACCAGTTATTTTTGAACCATTTAATATAGAGTCCTTTATCGCTGAACCACCTTTATATGCGGGAAGTAATGAAGGGTGAATATTTATTATCTTATTCTTAAATTTATTAATAAAAAAAGGAGTAACAATTTTCATCCAGCCTGCCATAACTACAAGTTCAACATCGTAATGAATTAAAGTATTCACAATTTCTAATTCAAATGCCTCCTTTTGCAGAAAGTCTTTGCCTCTTATAATTTTGTGAGGTATTTTTTTACTTTCAGCTCTCTTTATACATCCTGCATCATCTTTGTTAGTTATTAGGACTTTTATATCTATATCTAATTCTCCTTTTTCTGAGAGATCAATTAATTCCTGAAAGTTTGTTCCTTTCCCAGAAGCAAGAACACCTATTTTTAATTTAGGGGAAAATCTTCTAAATTCAGATATCTCAGGCGAAATTATGTAATTAAATGATCTATCCAAAATTTTTTTATTTTATCCAATGATAAATTCATATGAAATAAAAAAAACCCTCAATTTTAATTGTTTATATTCAAAAACATATTTATTTGAAGATAATAATTTAAACAAATTTAAATGATTCAAATCTATGTACTATTCGTATAGATATAATTGAATAAGAAATAAAAGAAACAAATATATAAAATGAATGGAGATTTAAACTCTTGGGATAAATTTTGTAATTATCTTTGGTTTGATAAAAAATTAAATATTTGGTTAGACATAAGCAAAATTAATTTCACAAGCAAAGAGATAAAAAATTTAGAAGATAAATTTAAAGATGTTTTTTCATCAATAAAAGAATTAGAAAATGGTGCAATCTCAAATATTGATGAAAATAGACAAGTTGGACATTATTGGCTTAGAAATCCATCAATTTCACCCTCTGCAAAAATAGGGGAAGAAATTAGAGCAGATATTAATTCAATCTCTGAATTTGGAAAACAAATTTTAAATGGGGATATTAAGAATAAGAATAATCAGCAGTATACTGATGTTCTATGGATAGGAATTGGTGGAAGTGGATTAGGACCATTACTTATTACAGAGTCACTGCAGAAGTGTTCTAAAGGCTTAAATTTTTCTTATATCGATAATGTTGATCCTTTTTTAATTAGCGAAAAGTTAGAAGAGTTATCTGAAAAATTATCAACAACATTATTTGTAGTAGTAAGCAAATCAGGTGGTACGCCTGAACCTAGAATTGCTATGGAAATTATTAAAAGTCACTGCGAAAACAATTCTCTTGAATGGAATTCTAATGCTATAGCTATAACTATGAAAGGTAGTAAGTTATTTAAAAAAGCTACTTCTGAAAATTGGTTAAAAATATTTAATTTGCAAGATTGGGTTGGTGGAAGAACTAGTATTACAAGCTCTGTGGGATTACTTCCATTAGCTCTTATTAATGAAAATATCTCTGAATTTATCAGAGGTGCATCATTAATGGATGAAGCCACACGTATAAGTGATTTTAATAATAATCCAGCAGCACTATTATCATCCGCATGGTATCTAACTGGGGATGGTATTGGAAAGAGAGATATGGTCGTATTACCTTATAGAGATAGGTTACAGGTTTTTAGTAAATATCTTCAGCAATTAGTAATGGAATCATTAGGAAAGAAATTTAATAGGAATGGTCAAGTAGTTAATCAAGGTATTTCCGTTTTTGGTAATAAAGGATCTACAGATCAGCATGCTTATGTTCAGCAACTGAGAGATGGTATTGATAATTTCTTTTGTATTTTTATTGAATTATTAGATTCTCCATCTACTAATATATTTGATGAAAAAGAGAATCCTAAAGAATATCTTTCTGGTTTTTTACAAGGAACCAGATCAGCACTCTCTAGTGAAAACAGACAAAGTATTACTATTACGTTAGAAAAGTTAAACTGTTTTTCACTAGGTGCCTTAATTGCTTTATTTGAAAGGGCTGTATCCTTCTACGCTGAATTGGTAAATATAAATGCATATGATCAACCTGGAGTTGAAGCTGGAAAGAAAGCAGCTGCAAATATTATTGAGTATCAACAAAAAGTAAGTAATTTATTAGATGAAGGTGGAGAATATTCTATAAATGACATAACATCATTGTTTGATAATTCAGTTAGTGAACCTATATTTTTTATACTCCGTGAAATGTGTTTCGGAAATGATAATTATTTAGTTAAGGGCGATTGGTCAAATCCAAATTCATTAGTTATTCAAAAAATAAATTCTTAAACAACAATATTCATTATTTTTCCTTTAACAATAATTATTTTTCTTATTTCTTTGTCTAGAGTCCATTTTAATATGTTAGGTCTTTTAAAAGTCAATTCTTTAATTTGATCTTCACTCATATCATTATTAATATTTACTTTGTCTCTAACTTTTCCATTCACTTGTATTACTAGTTCATATGAATCTTCCTTTAGTGCCTCGGCATTAAAGGAAGGCCAGTGTTCTAAATGTACAGATTTTTTAAATCCTATAAGATGCCATATTTCTTCTGCAATATGTGGTGCAAATGGAGCCAACAAAATAGAAAATGTTTTTAAAGCATCAATTTTTAAATTATTGTTTACATCATTAATGGAATTTGATAATGAATTATAAAACTTCATTAGTTCTGAAATCGCAGTATTAAATTGGTTATTTAATATGTCATTTGAAATTTCCTTTATAGCAATGTTCATTGACTTTATTAAACTTTTTTCTTTATCTGGATAGGAATTAGATTTACTATTTATATCTTTTGCACAATTTATATAAAGCTTCCAAATCCTACTTAAAAATCTAAATTGTCCTTCAACATCTGTATCTCCCCATTCCAAATCTTTTTCTGGTGGTGCTTTAAATAATATAAACATTCTTGCAGTATCTGCTCCATATTTTTTAATTACTGATTCAGGGTCTATTCCATTATATTTAGACTTAGACATCTTCTCGAAAAGAACTTCGAGTTTAGAATTGTCAATTGGATCTGTAGGATTTGATAAGTCAATAATATCGGAAGGAGAAACATATTTACCAGTTTTATTGTTTTTATAGGCTGCGGACTGAACCATTCCTTGCGTTAATAGTTTTTTGAAAGGTTCATCAATATCAAATAGTTCATTATCTCGCAAAGCTTTAGTGAAAAATCTTGCATATAACAAATGCAATATTGCATGCTCTACTCCTCCAACATATTGATCTACAGGTAACCACTTATTAATTTGATTCTTTTCAAATGGCTTAGTTGAACATTTTGATGATGGATATCTTAAAAAATACCAAGATGAACACATGAAAGTGTCCATAGTATCAGTTTCTTTTCTTGCCGCTATTCCACATTTGGGACATGTTGTATTTATCCAATTATTATTATTACCTAAAGCATTAATCTTGTTAGCGGAGATTTCTATATCTTTTGGTAATGAAACAGGCAAATCCGATTGGTCTAAAGGAACAGCTCCACATTTTTTGCAATTAACAATGGGTATCGGACATCCCCAATATCTTTGTCTAGATATTAACCAATCTCTTAAACGATATTGAATTTTATTTTCGGCCCATCCATTATTTACTCCCTCCTCTGTAATTTTTAATTTAGCAATAGTATTTGCTATACCATTGTATTGATTTGAATTAATTAGATATCCATTTTCTACATATGCATTATCAAGCTCATTTCTTTGATCACTTTTATCCTTTACTATTACCTGTTTAATATCTATATTGTTTTTTTTAGCAAACTCAAAATCTCTTAAATCATGAGCAGGTACACCCATAACCGCGCCTGTACCGTATTGATCAAGAACATAACTAGCCACCCAAATAGGTATAGGTTCAGAATTAACTGGATTAATTGCTATTAAGCTAGTTTTTATTCCAATTTTTTCAAGTTCATTATTTTTATTATCTTTCAAATATTGTTTAAGATTTTCTATATCTTGTATGGTTTCTTGATCACTAATTTTTTTAATTAATGAATGATTTACAGAAATTGCTAAATAAGTAACTCCAAATAAAGTATCTGGTCTTGTTGTAAATACAGTTATTTTCTTTTCTGGATTGGTATTGATATTGAAATTAATATTTGCACCAATTGACTTTCCAATCCAATTATCTTGCATTATTTTTACTCTTTCTGGCCAGTTATCTAATTTTTCTAAATCCTTCAATAACTCATCAGCATAATTAGTAATTCTTAAAAACCATTGCTTTAATAATTTTTTTTCAACTACTGCCCCAGATCTCCAAGATTTACCCTCTGAGTCAACTTGTTCATTCGCTAGGACTGTATTATCTATAGGATCCCAATTAACTTCTGATTCCTTTTGATATACAAGACCTGAATTGTATAACTCTAAAAATAGATATTGAGTCCAAATATAATAATTTTCATCACATGTAGCAAATTCCTTATCCCAATCAACTGATAGTCCCAAAAGCTTTAATTGTGACTTCATATGAGAAATATTTTTTTTTGTCCAGACACTTGGACTAATTCCTCTTTCAATCGCAGCATTTTCAGCAGGCAAACCAAAAGCGTCCCAACCCATTGGATGTAAGACAGATTTACCCTTAAACCTTTGGAATCGAGCTATTAAGTCTGTAATAACATAATTCCTAACATGTCCCATATGAAGATTACCTGAAGGGTAGGGAAACATTGATAAGGCATAAAACTTATCGCTATTCTCAGTTAATTCATCGGTTTTGTATAAATTGTTTTCTGTCCATATTGACTGCCATTTTTTTTCTATTTCAGATGGATTATATAAATTGGTATCAGCCTCATATTGTTTATTGGGAGAAATCACTTAATTTTTATTTGTTAAATTATTATTTTAATATCCATTGTATAAAATAGAAATAGATTGTTAAAAGGAATAATTTATAATTAAAATTTAAGATATATAAATTACAAATGAAAAACATAATTTTTGAAAAATATCAAGGTAACGGAAATGATTTCGTGATAATAGATTCTAGAGGAAATGAATTATATAAAAATTACAAGACAAATAAAATATTTGATATAAAAAAAATTTGCAACAGGCAATTTGGAGTTGGAGCAGATGGTGTGATTTTTATAGAAGAACCTAATGAAGATAATTATGCAAAAATGATAATTTTTAATTCTGATGGTTCTGAAGCACAAATGTGTGGAAACGGAATTAGGTGTTTAGTTGAGTATCTCCACGTAAATGATTCAATGAATAATAAAAATATAGAATATAAAATTGAGACTAAAGCAGGTTTAAAAATTGCAAAATATATAAATGATGAAATTACAGTAAAAATGGGAGTTCCAATTTTAGAATGTCAAAATATTCCAACAACAATTGAAAAAAAAATAAATTCAATTCCTTCACACGAATTTATTGAGAAAGATTTTAATAATATGGGTTATGCCGTAGGAATGGGAAATCCTCATTTAATATTCTTTGTAAAAGACATAGAGTCAATTGTTCTTTCCAGACATGGTCCTATATTTGAAAATAATGAATTATTTCCTGAAAAAACTAATGTGCATTTTTGTCAAATTTTAAATAGAGATAATATCAAAGTAAAAGTATGGGAAAGAGGTGCAGGAGCAACCTTAGCTTGTGGAACAGGTGCCTGTGCTATCCATGTGGCAGCTTATAAATTAGGCCTTTGTAATTCACAAACCATAGTAACCTTACCAGGAGGTAATCTTAAAATTGATTGGTCAAAAGACGATTGTGAAGTAATGATGACGGGTAACGCTAAAAAGGTTTTCTCAGGATCAATGTTAGTAAATTAATGGAAAATAATTTTATCTATTTAGATAATGCATCCACAACTCCATTATCTGAGAATGTTTTAAATATAATTAATTCAACTTATATGAATTATTGGCATAACCCTTCATCTACATATGAGCTAGGGATAAAATGCTCTACATATCTTGAAAAAATTAGATCTAAAATTGCTTATATATTTGAAGCAGATCCAGAGGATATAATTTTTACATCTGGTTCTTCGGAATCGACAAATATTGTATTTAATAATATTTATGAGAAATTTAAAAATGGTAGGGTTGTTATTTCAAATGTTGAACATCAAGCCACAACTATTTGTGCTAATAAACTAAGAAAACAAAATTGGGATATTTACGAATGGACGGTAAATAATGATGGAATTTTAAATATTTCTAATATCGAAAAGTTTTTAAACAATAATACTAAGCTTGTATCAATTATTTGGGGACAAAGTGAAATTGGAACAATACAACCTGTCCAATTAATAGGTTCCAAATGTGAAGAATTAAATATAATGTTTCATTTAGATGGAACTCAAATATTAAGTAATGGAATATTTAGTTGGAAAGATCTTAAATGTGATTTTTTAAGTTTATCCGCTCATAAATTTGGAGGTCCAAAAGGGATCGGTATTCTTTTAACCAAAAAAAAGTCTAGACAAATTTTGAAAAATAATGACATATCACTTACTCAGGAATTTTCAATTAGACAAGGTACACAAGCTTTGCCATTAATCGCTGGAATGTATGAATCACTAAAGAATATTGAAGGAAAAATAAAATTAAATGATTACATAACTGAATTTCCTTCTAATAATATTAATAAACTTAAAAATTATTTTTTTCAAAAAATTAAGGATAATAATCATATAAAGATTACGGGTAGTATTAACCATAGACTTCCCAGTCATATTTCTTTTCTACTATTAAATAAACTATTTGAGCCTATAAGAGCCTATAAGATTATTAATTTCATGTCAGAAAATAAAATAGCTATAAGTAGTGGAAGTGCTTGTTCAAGCTCATCTGGGAAACCTAGCTCAACACTTAAAAATATTGGTTTAAAAGATGATGAACTATATTCAAATATTCGTGTTACTTTAGGTTCAATAAACAATAAGTCAGAAATAGATAAATTTTTAGAACTTATTCAAATATGTATTGACAAATTTTAATGGAAACCAATTACAGACTACCTAAAGATTTAAATGAATCTCTTAAGAATATGGAGGATGCAATTATTCAAAGTTTATTAGATTCAAATAAAAGATTTACTATTGAATTTAATTTTGAAGGATTAAAGTTTAACAGAATTGGAATAACTATCTACAAGATATTGTCTAAAAATAATAATGTATTCATAACATTTGCTGATCAAGGTGCTGTGGCTTTGGCTCAAAGAGACTATCCAGATATCAAAGATAAAATCTTTACTTTTAAATCATTTAATGAATCAAATAATATAAATAATATTGATAGTGCAATGATATCGATACTACCTCAGCCATATGATTTCGATTCATTTGAACCAATGTCTGATAATTATCAAGGTACGCATTATTCATTAAATCCAAAATTTGAAGATGCCAATATTGGTATAGGAAGTGTTATTAGAGAGCGACGTAAAAACTTTGTCAAAACATGGAATAATATTTATTTTCTGCAGCCTTTAAATAAAGCTGCTCTTATGCATATTTATCCAAATAACTGGTTGCTTTTCAAAGAAGAAAATAAAAGATATTTTTTTAAAAAAGAATTTGAAATTAAACCCGACAATGAATCTATTTTTGTAAATTTATAGATTGAACGTGATAAAAAAAATATATTCATTTTTCTTTATTCTTCTTGTATTAGTAACATCTCCTTTCTTAATAAGATATTTACTAGCAAATCAGAAAATAACTATTTTAAATAGTATTTATTTTAATTTCCCGGGAATAATTACTAAAAACAAAATATGTCCTACTTATAATGCTCTATTGAATAAAACGCTTGATGATTCTTTTAGTGTATCAATTATTAATAATAAAGGGGAAATAATAAGTTCCTACAATGAGGATGTTTCAAGGTTGCCAGCATCTAACCAAAAATTATTCTCATCAGCTTATGTTTTAAGTAAATATAAATTAAATAATAATTTAAAAACTTCCTTATTTAAGAATAAAAACGATTATTATTTACATGGTCAAGGTGATCCAGATCTTAATTATGAAAATATAATCGAACTAATTTCAAATGTTAAAGAAAATAAAATTATAAACTTTAATATTGTAGAAATTGATTCAAAATTATATTGGCCTAATGGTTGGACAAATACTGATAAACTTTACGAATATGGATCTCCAATTACATCTCTTGCAATAGAAAGTAATCACAATAAATATGATGATATTTATGCATTAAAAAATTTTATTAAAAATTATCTAAGAAATAAATTTCCAAATTCAAAAATATATGTAAATTTTTTTGATTCAGAAAAAACTTTTTATTTAAAAAATTTTAAAGAGATAAATAAAGTATATTCAACTCCAATTCTTTCATTATTAACTCTAACAAATTCTGAAAGCCATAATTTTACGGCTGAATCTCTTTTTAAAAATGCCTCAAATACATGGAACGATAATAACTATATAAAATTGAAAAGATGGCTTGAAAATAAAGGCCTCCCAGCAACTAATGCATACTTTGCAGATGCTAGTGGATTGTCTCGAAAAAATAAAATTACAACAAAGTTAATTGTATTGTTTTTAGATAAAATGAGATACTTTAATAATTTTAAAGCTTATCAATCTACACTTTCAATTACGGGAGTGAGAGGAACATTAGCTAAAAGATTTGTAAATAGTGAATTGTCTGGAAAGTTTTTTGGCAAAACTGGGACTCTTTCAAATGTCTTTGCATTATCTGGCTTTTTATATAAAAATGAAAAGCCAATAATTATAAGCATTATCCAAAATTCTAATAAAATTGATAAAGAAAAAGCTTTTAAATTATTACGTGATCTTTATTACTTGAAACCTTGTTAACAAAATATTATTTAAAATATTCTTTTAAATCCCTCTCAACAGAGGGGGGTACCATGTGATTAATTTCACCACCAAATTTTGCAACTTCTTTTACTAAAGAACTACTAAGAAAACTATAATTTGTATTTGTCGATAAAAATATAGTTTCAATATGATTATTAAGAGATTTATTTGTATGAGCAATCTGAAGTTCATACTCAAAATCACTCATTGCTCTTAAGCCTCTAAGAATAAGATTAGCTTTTAGATCATTTGCACAATCAACAGTTAGACCAGAATAAGAAATAACTTCAATATTAGGTAAATGAGAAAGAGAATTTTTTATTTGTATTATTCTTCTTTCAAGATTAAATGTTGGTGTTTTAGAGGTATTTTCTAAAACAGCAACTACTAGATTGCCAAATATTTTTTCAGCTCTTTCTATTAAATCAAGATGCCCATTTGTTAGAGGATCAAATGTACCTGGATAAAGAATTTTCATGAATTTATTATGATCGAATAAGAAATTTAGTTAAAATAAGATTATTAGTTTAATCAATTATGACATTAAATCTAGAAGCAAAAAAAATCTTATTAAGAAAAATACCTCACGGATTATTTATTTGTGGCGTTAGAGACGAGGATAAAAATGAAGTGAATGGATTTACTGCAAGTTGGGTGACTCAAGGTTCTTTCACTCCACCATTAGTTGTAATGGCTGTTAGAGCAGAGGGTTCTAGTCATGAAATAATAAAGTCAACGAATAAGTTCTCATTAAATGTGCTCAAAAGTGATCAAAAGGATCTAGCAGCTGTTTTCTTTAAACCTCAAAAAGCATTAGGAGGTAGATTTGAATCTGTTGAATTTAATTTAGGTGAGCTTGGATTGCCTATTTTAGTTGATAGTGTAGGTGGTGTTGAATGTAATGTTGTTGGAAGTGTTATGCATGGTGACCATACCGTTTTTGTAGGAGAGGTTCAATCTGCTTATCTGAATAATGATGTTGATTCACTAAATTTATCTTCAACTGGCTGGAATTATGGAGGTTAATCACTATAAATGAGTAATTCCTCTATCGAAAAAATAAATAACAAATATAATTTTAAAATTGAATATAAATTAATTAATAATAAGGAGTTATTAAAATCAAGATTATCAGAAATTCCAAAGTCATCTGGTTGTTATCTTTTTAAAGATATTGATAATAACTTACTTTATATCGGTAAATCTAAAAAACTACGCAGTAGAGTAAGTAGTTATTTCAATAATTACTCAGATTTGACTCCCCGATTAAGTTTGATGGTTCGTCAAATAACTGAAATAGAAATAATAGTTACAGATAGCGAATATGAAGCATTAAATTTAGAGTCAAATTTAATTAAAACAAACAAACCATATTTTAATATTCTTTTAAAGGATGATAAGAAATATCCATATCTTTGTATAACTTGGAGTGAAAAATATCCTCGAATATATATTACAAGAAGAAGAAGAAATAGAAATAATTTAGATAGATATTATGGACCTTATGTTGATGTCGGATTATTAAGGAGAACATTATTTACGATAAAAAAAATATTTCCACTTAGACAAAGACCAAGGCCAGTTTATAAAGATAGAACTTGTTTGAATTATTCAATAGGAAGATGTCCAGGTGTTTGCCAGGAAGTTATATCATCTGACGATTATAAAAAAATAATGAAACAAGTATCTATGATATTTCAGGGAAGAAATGATGACTTAGAAATATTTTTAAAGAAAAAAATGCTGCAATTTTCAAATGATTTAGATTATGAGAATGCCGCAAAAATAAGAGACCAAATTTCAGGTTTAAAATTATTAACTGAATCACAAAAAATATCAATACCAGATTCTTCAATTAATAGAGATATCTTTGGAATAGTTTCAGAAAAAAATGTAGCTAGTATACAAATTTTTCAAATGAGATCTGGTAAGCTCATTGGGAGAATTGGCTATAGTCAAAAATTAGATAATGAAGATGAAAATCTTATTTTACAAAAGATATTAGAAGAGCATTATATGAATGTTGAACCTGTAGAAATACCATCAGAAATTCTTATTCAATATAAACTTCCAAAGCAAACAACCATAGAGGATTGGTTAACGGAGCTTAGAAAAAAGAAAGTAAAAATCTTAATCCCAAAAAGAAATAAAAAACATGAAACTGTAGAAATGGTTTTAAAAAATGCGAAATTGGAATTAGATAGAATATTAAATGGGATACAAGATAATGAATCATCAATTGAGGATCTTGCCCAAATACTTGAATTAAGCGAACAACCTAAAAGAATTGAAGGTTATGATATAAGCCATATTCAAGGTAGTGACCCTGTAGCATCACAAGTCGTTTTTATTGATGGGATTCCTTCTAAACAAGATTATAGGAAATATAAAATTAAAGATCCAAACGTTTTTGTAGGACATAGCGATGATTTTGCTTCGATATATGAAGTAATACATAGAAGGTTTAAAAAATGGTCAAGATTTAAAAAAAGCGGAGGGGATTTTTCAATATTAAATGATAAAACGAATAGTAAATTAGACAATGAACTTCTATCAGATTGGCCTGATTTAATAATGATTGATGGAGGAAAAGGACAGTTAAATGCAGCTATTAAAGCATTAAAAGAACTAAATCTTGAGGAAGAAGTAACTATATGTTCATTGGCAAAAAAAAATGAAGAAATATTTATTCCAGGATTTACTAAGTCTCTTGATACTGATGAAAATCAAAAAGGAGTTCTTCTATTAAGAAGGGTAAGAGATGAAGCACATAGATTTGCATTATCTTTTCATAGAGACAAAAGATCTAAAAGAATGAATAGATCTCAATTGTCCCAAATAAGTGGATTAGGACCATCAAGAATAAGAGAATTGCTTGAGCATTTTAAATCAATAGACGCGATAAGAATAGCTAGTAAAGAGGATTTATCAAAAGTTAAAGGACTTGGAAAAAATTCAGTAAATGATATATATGAATATTTTAACGAGTTATAAATATTAATTAATTTTTGAAAAATAGATTTCTTGATATTGTTAAATATAACTATATTAAAAATATATATTTTTTAATTGATCTAGTAATTTGGCAGCTGAAGCATATCTCTGGTTTAAATCACTTCACATTATTGGTGTAATCGTTTGGTTTGCGGGACTTTTTTATTTAGTAAGACTTTTTATATATCATGAAGAATCTAAAAATATGGATAATGAATTAAAAATTGCCTTTAATAAACAATACACCTTAATGGAAAAAAGGCTGGCGAATATAATAACAACACCTGGGATGATATTAGCTTTAAGTATGGCTATTTGCATGGTTATTATGCAACCAAGTTGGTTAAGTGAGAAGTGGTTGCAAATTAAAATTTCTTTTGTTTTGGGATTAGTAATTTATCATTCTTATTGTTATAAAATAATGTATTCATTACATAATGGTACTTCAACCATTTCAGCAAAAAACCTTAGATTATTAAATGAATTGCCTACTTTATTATTATTTATAATTGTACTTTTAGTTATTTTTAAAAATAATTTTCCAACTAGTGTTGCTACATGGAGCGTAGTTGGACTAATTATTTTCATGTTGGCTTCAATACAATTATATGCAAAGATTAGAAAGAAAAATGAGAATTCATTAAGTAATGAATAGGGAAGACTTAGTAAAATTAACTTCCAATATTAATAAAAATAGTTGTCCTAAAAATATTAATTTTCACTGTCATACAAAATTTAGTGATGGAAGTTTAGAACCATATGAACTTTTAGAACAAGCTTATAAAAATAACTTGAAATTTTTATCAATAACCGATCATCATACAGTTAAAGCTCATGAATATATAAAAAAAAATAATATACTCAAAAATTATCCTAAAGATTCTTTTACATTAATTTCGGGAATAGAAATTAATTGTTTGATTTTAGGATGTTTAGTACATGTAATTGGATTAGGAATAGATATAAAAAGTAAATACCTAAATCCCTACATCCTTGGGGAGTCTCCAATAGGTAATGATTTAAATATTAAATCAGTTATAAAAGCAATAAATTTAGCTGGTGGTTTATCATTTCTTGCACATCCAGCGAGATACAGGATTCCCTTTTATAAATTAATTCCAGAGGCTAAAATACAAGGTATTGATGGAATAGAGGTATGGTACGATTATGAACTTAATGAAGTATGGAATCCTAGTTTATTTGTATGTTCAGAAATAGATAAATTAGCAGATAAATATTCAATGCTAAAAACATGCGGAACAGATAGTCATGGACTTTCGCTATTAGGTAGATAATTCAGAATTCATTTTTTTCAATTATTGAATCAGTATTAATAATTATGTTCTTTAAATTTTCAATGACATCTGATGAACAATTATTCCACATTTTTCTATTGACAATTTCAAGAAATCTTTGTGCAATGTCTCTTAAAGCCCATGGATTGTTCTCTAGAAAGAAATTCCTAAGATCCAGATCACATAACCATGATTTATAAACTTCCTCATAACACCAATCTGAGACTACTTCAGTAGAAGCATCAAAAGCATATAAGTAATCTAGTGTAGCTGAAAATTCAAACGCTCCTTTATAACCATTATCCTTCATTCCATTTATCCATTTAGGGTTAAGTATTCTTGATATAACAACTTTATTAATTTCATCTTGTAATTTTGAAATTTTGGATAATCCATATTTTGATAAATCACCATGATACATTTCAGGAAATTTACCGCTCATTTTTTTTACTGCTGAAGATAATCCGCCCTGAAATTGATAATAATCATCAGAATCTAAAATATCATGTTCCTTATTATCTTGGTTATGAA
Organism: Prochlorococcus marinus CUG1417; assembly: GCF_017695975.1. Taxonomy (NCBI): domain Bacteria; kingdom Bacillati; phylum Cyanobacteriota; class Cyanophyceae; order Synechococcales; family Prochlorococcaceae; genus Prochlorococcus; species Prochlorococcus marinus. The sequence continues at coordinate 844,548 of NZ_JAAORN010000001.1, forward strand.
CTACTAACTGCACATTTTTAAGAGCATTTTCTAATGATTTTTTATCCTCTATAGGTTCAAGATTATCACTGTAAATCCACTTACTCCAATTAAGAAAAGATTCTCCAAAATCCTCAATATTTTCCCAATTTGAATTTGAAATTAGTTCTTGCAGACCAGCTCCATATGATCCTGGCGCTGACCCAAATATACGATTAATTGAATCACCATCCCTTGATGCCCCAGCGAGAGGGTTAAATTTATCATCCTCATTAAGATTAGAAACAAGAGTTATTGCTTTAGAAGTTAATTTAACTAACTGTGGAAATGCATCTCTAAACATTCCTGAAATCCTTAAAGTAACATCAACCCTTGGTCTTTCGAGAACAGATAAAGGAATGATTTCTAGATCAACTACTCTTCTTGAAGGCCCATCCCAAATAGGCTGTACTCCTAATAAATATAGTATTTGACAAATGTCTTCACCACCATTTCTCATTGTGGATGTTGCCCATACAGATATTGCTATATTTTTTAAATCTTCTCCATTATCTTGTTTGTATAAATCAAGTATTTGTGAAGCAGACTGACAACCAACACTCCATGCTGATTCAGTTGGCAGTCCTCTCGAATCAACTGAAAAGAAATTTTTACCAGTGGGTAAAGTTTCAGTTTTACCTCTCGTAGGAGCTCCAGATGGACCACTTTTTACATATTTTCCATTTAATGAATTAATAAATGATAATTTCTCATTATACGAAGAATTAATGATTGGAATTAGAATCTCTTCTTTTAATAATAAAAAATACGTATTATGTTTTTTTTCATTAACGAAATAGTCTATTATTTTCTGATTTTTATATTTTTCTAGATTTTTTATATTGATATTCTTTTTGTAAAAAAACAAATATATTAAATACTTTGCTTGTTGTTCCAAAAAATCAATAGCCATTCTAAAATTTAAAAGGTTTTTGTTGGAAAAAGTCATTAATATTTTTTTATCCTTTTCACTTAACATTTGATCATATTGATTTGTCCAAGGATTCAAATCTAGTTTTAAATGTTTTGCTATATATTGAGTAACACCAATTCGGTTCGTATTTGGTACTCTAGCAATACACAAGAATAAATTTATTTCATTAATATCATTCTGCCTATTGCCAAAAATATGCAAACCTGTCCTAATTTGAGATTCTTTAATTTTGCAAAGAAAGGAATCAATTTCTTCTATTTGATTATTTTTATTCTTTAAAGTAATTTCGCTAAAATCTTTTTTTATTAATTCAAAAATGGAATTTTCTATTATTTCAATCCTATTAGAATTTAATAATTTTGCTTCAAAATATTCGTCTAAATAATTTTCTAATATTGAATATTTTCCATATAATTCTGACCTATCCAAAGGAGGGGTTAAATGATCAATAATTGTTGCAGCAGTTCTTCTTTTAGCTTGGGATCCTTCTCCAGGATCATTTACGATAAAGGGATATATGTTTGGTATTGCTGGACAAATAATATTTGGAAAACATTTATTGCTGAGACCTATAGATTTACCAGGTAACCATTCAACAGTCCCATGTTTACCAATATGGCAAATAGCATTTGCCTTAAAAACTTTTTCAATCCAAAAATATTGTGCTAAATATCTATGGGGAGGTGGAAGATCGGGAGAATGAATATCTCTATCGGTGAAGGCGTCATAACCTCGTTGAGGTTGAATCAATAATGTTATTTTTCCAAATCTAATACCATTGATTGAGAAGCCTTTATTATCTAGATCGATCGCATCAGATGGTTTACCCCAACGACTAACAATAATATTTTTGGGATCAATTTCTAAATAATTCCAATATTTTAAATATTCACTAAGTGGTAAGTAATCTAATGGTTTATTATTTTGAGATTCAATATCATTAGTTCTAGTTTTTATAAGCATTGTCATTAATTCCGAAGAATCTTGAGGATAATTACAAGATCCAAGGTCATAACCTTCTTCTTTTAACCAATTAAGAATATTTATTATTGAAGATGGTGTATTTAGACCAACGCCATTACCGATTCTTCCGTTCTTTACTGGATAATTACTTATTACTAAACAAATTCTTTTATCAAAATTATTAAGTTTCTGAAGTTTCACATAATTTGTTGCAAATTTTGAAATCCATTGAATACCTACTTGATCAGCTTTGTAACTAGTTATTTCACTATATAGTGTATTTTTCTTAGAAATTATTTCCTTAAATGCTGAAGGACAGGTAGTAATTCTTCCATCAAATTCAGGAATAATTATTTGCATTAATAAATCAGATGAATTCATTCCAATAGATGAATTTAACCACTTTTTTCTTGATCTATTAGAAGAAAGAAGCTGTAAAATTGGAATTTTAAGAGAAGTAAAAATATTTGTTGAATTTTCAATTAATTCATTATTTTTGATTTGAGATGAAGAAAATGAAGTTGTGGTAATTATTAGTTTAATATCTTCTTTTTTAAAAATTTCAATTAATTTTTTCTGGATAATATTATCTTTTAGTGTTGAAATAAAAAATGTTTTAGGAGATAATCCGCATTTTCTTAATTGCAAGTTAAGTTTTTCGTTTACTTCAATTTCATTAGCCAAAAAAAGTGATTTATAGGATATTATTCCTATCTTTTCGCCACTTTCATTTTTCCAATCGTGTAAATAGGGATCTGCATAAAAAGTAATATTCAAAAAATCATCAGGAATTAATTTTTCATCTAAAACTAAATAATTTAAACAATTAAGAAACTTTCTATAATTATCCAGTCCTCCAGATCTTAGTAATCTAGAAATATTTAATGCAATATTTTTATCTATACTACTTATTTCACATAAGGAAATTTCCTGGTCAATGGTGCCTGAAAGGATTACTAACTTCCTTTTTTTATTAACTGCTTGCCAATTTAAAAGTTGTTCTATTCCATAGTTCCATGTACCTTTATCTCCAAATATTCTAAGTACGACTACTTTTGCATAATTTATTGTTTTTAATAAATAATTATCTATTTGAGCAGAGGAATTTAAATTAGAAATTTCTAAAGCTCTTATATTATTTTTTAATGAAGCAAAATCTTTTTCTAACAACAAGTTTGATATAAGATTTAAATCAGTCTTGACACTTGTTATAAAAATAAAATCTGCAGCTGGTTGCTCAATTAAATCATCCTTATTCTTTTCATTTCCTGCTATATTTAATATCCTGTGCATTTTTATATATAAATAAGGTTTAGAATAAGTAAGTAGGATAAAACAAGTTTACCTTAATTAAATAAATTAAATATGCATGAATTTCTTCCATACGCCTGGTTCGAAGGTAAATGTATTCCATTTAAAGAAGCAAAAATATCAATAGCTACTCATGCACTTCATTACGGTACTGCTGCATTTGGAGGAATGCGAGCAATACCTAACCCAACAAACAAAGATGAATTCCTTTTGTTTAGAACTGATAAACATATAAAAAGATTATCTCAAAGTGCAAAATTACTCTTAACTGAAATTTCTGAAGAATATATTTTTAAAGCTTTAGAAGAAGTTATAAAAAGAAACAAGCCAGAAAAACCTATTTACATAAGACCATTTGTATATACAAGCGATTTAGGTATAGCGCCAAGGTTACACAATATTGAAACAAATTTCTTTATTTATTGTATTGAACTAGGAGATTATCTATCCCCAGATGGTGTTTCATGTAGAATGAGTAGTTGGACAAGGCAAGAAGATAGATCTCTCCCCTTAAGAGGAAAAATAAGTGGAGCATATATTACTAGTTCATTAGCCAAAACAGAAGCTAGTTTATCGGGTTTTGATGAAGCCCTGCTATTAAATTCAAGTGGTAAGGTAAGCGAAGCTAGTGGTATGAATTTATTTATTGTAAGGAATGGAGACTTAATCACTCCTGGTGTTGATCAAGATATCCTTGAGGGTATTACTAGAGCTAGTGTAATTGAATTAGCTAAATCATTTGGAATAAATGTAATTGAGAGGCCTGTTGATAAAACAGAATTATTAATAGCCGATGAAGTTTTTTTAACTGGTACAGCAGCAAAAATTACACCAGTTAAAAAAATTGAATCAACTGAATTAAATGTTGAAAGACCAATAATGAATAAATTAAAAAGTAAGCTTATAGAAATAACAGAAGGTCGTTCTCAAGACTATGATAATTGGGTAACAAGAATTTCACTAAAATAAATTATTTTTCACCTAAAATGGAATCTTTCAGAACCTATTTAAATAGAGATGAAAAACCATTAATTATTTTTGACGGAGGTACTGGAACATCATTTCAGAACTTAAATCTTACTTCAGATGACTTTGGAGGAAAAGAATTAGAAGGTTGTAATGAAAACCTTGTATTATCATCACCAAAAGTAGTTGAAAGAGTTCATGATTCATTCCTAGAAGCTGGTTGTCATGTTATAGAAACTAATACCTTTGGAGCCTCATCCATAGTTCTTGATGAATATGATATTGCGGATAAGGCATATGACATAAATAAAAATGCTGCATTAATAGCAAAAAACGCTGCGTCCAAATATACATCAGTTGATAAACCAAGGTTTGTTGCTGGTTCAATTGGACCAACCACTAAATTACCGACATTAGGACATATAGATTTTGATGAATTAAAGCAGTCATATAAAGAACAAATATATGGTCTTATAGATGGAGGAGTTGATCTTCTATTAATTGAAACTTGTCAAGATGTATTGCAAATAAAATCTGCCTTATCAGCATCAAAAGAAGTACTTGATAGTAAAAATATAGATTTACCCATAATGGTATCTATAACAATGGAAACAACAGGTACTATGCTTGTTGGATCTGATATCGCATCTGCATTAACAATACTAGAGCCATTTAATATAGATGTCCTTGGACTTAATTGTGCTACTGGTCCAGAACAAATGAAGGAACATATAAAATATTTGTCTGAAAATTCACCCTTCGCTATCAGTTGTATTCCCAATGCAGGACTTCCTGAAAATGTTGGTGGTGTGGCTCACTACAGATTAAAGCCAATAGAATTAAAAATGCAGCTAATGAATTTTATCTACGACTTTAATGTTCAATTAATAGGTGGATGTTGTGGGACGACACCTGATCATATTAAATATCTTTCTTCAATAATTGACGAAATTATTGATAACGAAAGGAATAGCAAAAATGGTAAGAACAAATCAAGTGGATATATTCCTTCTGCATCATCAATATATAATTCTGTGCCGTACAAACAAGATAATTCAATTTTGATTGTAGGAGAAAGATTAAATGCAAGTGGATCTAAAAAGGTAAGGGAGTTATTAAATAACGATGACTGGGATGGACTAGTTTCAATTGCCAAGCAACAACAAAAAGAAAATGCACACGTACTTGATGTGAATGTTGATTATGTGGGGAGAGACGGAGTGAAAGATATGAAAGAAATAACTTCAAGACTAGTTACCAATATAAATTTGCCTTTAATGATTGACTCTACAGATGCTGACAAAATGGAAAGTGGATTAAAGTCAGCTGGTGGTAAATGTATTTTAAATTCAACAAATTACGAAGACGGTGATGAAAGATTTGATCAAGTTCTAAATTTAGCATTGGGGTACGGTTCAGGACTTGTTGTAGGAACTATTGATGAAGATGGAATGGCAAGGAATGCAGATAAAAAATATAACATTGTTAAACGAGCGATTAATAGAACAAGAGAATGTGGTTTGTCAGATTATGAGCTCTTTTTTGATCCATTAGCTTTGCCAATATCTACTGGGATAGAAGAAGATAGATTAAACGCTAAAGAAACAATTACTGCTATATCAAATATTCGTGATAATTTCCCAGATATTCATATCATACTGGGGATATCAAACATTAGTTTTGGTCTTTCACCATTATCTAGAATTAATTTAAATTCAATATTTTTAGATGAATGCATTAAAGCGGGATTGGATTCTGCTATTATCGCACCAAATAAAATTTTGCCTTTATCAAAAATTTCTCAAGAGACTAAAAAGCTTTGCTTAGATTTGATATATGACAAAAGAGAATTTGAAGATGATATTTGTATATATGATCCATTAGTAGAATTAACAAAGGCATTTCAAGATTTATCTATTCAGGATTTCAAAAAAGCATCTTCAGAAAATAAAAACTTAACACTGGAAGAAAGTCTAAAAAATCATATTATTGATGGAGAAAAAATAGGTTTAGAGGATCAATTAAATAAAGCTTTAAAAAAATATAAACCTCTTGAAATAATTAATACCTTTTTACTAGATGGGATGAAAGTTGTAGGAGATTTATTTGGCTCAGGTCAAATGCAATTGCCATTTGTACTACAATCCGCTGAAACAATGAAATTTGCGGTTTCAATTTTAGAACCCTATATGGAAACTGTAGATCAAAAAATATCTAATGGAAAACTCTTAATAGCAACTGTCAAAGGCGATGTTCATGATATTGGAAAAAATTTGGTTGACATAATACTTACAAATAATGGTTATGACGTTATAAATCTTGGAATAAAGCAAGATGTTTCAGCAATTATAGATGCACAAAAGAAGCATAATGCCGACTGCATAGCTATGAGCGGATTACTCGTTAAATCAACTGCATTTATGAAAGATAATTTAGAGGCTTTTAATAATGAAGATATTGATGTACCAGTAATATTAGGAGGCGCAGCCTTAACCCCAAAATTTGTTAATGAGGACTGCAGCAAAATATATAAAGGGAAAATATTGTACGGAAAAGATGCGTTCACTGATCTTAAATTCATGAATGAATATATGGATAATAAGAAAAAGGGTAATTGGTCAAATACAGAGGGTTTCATTAACAATGAAGGTATAAATATTAATTTAGCCTCATCAAAATCCAACTCTCAAGCTGTTAAAGAATCAATATCAGTAAATACCGAGACTTCCAAATTAAATTTAAAAGAAAATTTTATAAGATCTAAATATATAAATGAAGAAGAACCAATTCAAGCTCCTTTCTTGGGAACGAAAGTCTTGAACGAAATCGATATAGATTTAAATAAATTAATTTTTTATTTAGATACAAAAGCTCTATTTAGCGGTCAATGGCAAATAAAAAAAGGAAAAAACCAAAGCGTAGATGAATACAATAACTACCTGGATTCATATGCTAAACCATTGTTAGATAAATGGTTAGAGGCAATTATAGAAAAAAAACTTATTTCACCCAAAGCAGTTTATGGATATTTCAAATGCGGAAGAAAAGATAATAGTATTTTATTATTTGATAATAAATCATTAAATAAAATTTCACAATTTAATTTTCCAAGACAAAAATCTGGGAATAATCTATGCATAGCTGATTTTTATTGTGATTTGAAAAATGATAAACCGATAGATATATTTCCTATGCAGGCAGTAACCATGGGCGATATTGCTAGTGAATATTCTCAAAAATTATTTAAAGAAGATAAATATAGCGATTATTTGTTATTCCATGGGCTTACAGTCCAATTAGCAGAAGCTCTAGCTGAGTATGTCCATGCATTAATTCGTATTGAATGTGGTTTTAGGTCTGAAGAACCAGACAAAAATAGAGAAATACTAGCTCAAAAATATAGAGGAGCTAGATATTCTTTTGGTTATCCTGCATGTCCAAAAGTATCTGATTCAAACATACAATTATCATTGTTGGATGCAAAAAGGATAAACTTGACCATGGATGAATCTGAACAACTCCATCCAGAACAAAGTACTACAGCTATCATTTCACTACACTCAAAAGCTAAATATTTCAGCGCTTAAGCTAAATTTTTAGTTGTTTTCTAAATATTCAATAATTTCTTCCTGAAGTTCTTCCATCGTTTCATTATCACCCAGATCAAGACCCTCACCCGCGGCATCCTGTGTTAACTCAAGATAATATGAAGCACCATCGCTAGATAAAAATTCTAATGCGGAAGTTTCATCACTATCTTTAAAAGCTTCATAAAGAGCTTTAAATGCAATGTTTTCAGTAAAGTCCCAATCCATAATGAAAAAAACCTTATTAGAATTATTACCTCCTTACCCCCCATACTCGTCAACCTTTTTTAAAGAAATGTTGGTGTTTTATTATTATTAAAAAATCTATGACCAAAAATAATCAAAATCAGTTAAATGTCCTTGGAGAAAAAATTGAGATTTGTAGTTGCGCACCAATGACAGGGTGGTTCAGGGATGGATTTTGCAACTATGACAAAAATGATGGAGGAAATCATTCCATATGTTGTGTAATGGATGATAATTTCTTGAAATATAGTAAATCACAAGGTAATGATTTAATAACTCCAATGCCTATTTATTCCTTCCCAGGACTAAAGGATGGTGATCATTGGTGTATTTGTCTTGATAGGTGGAAGCAAGCATTATTAGACGGTCTTGCACCAAAAGTCATATTAGAATCAACGAATATCGTAGTCTTAGAATCAGTACCTCTGGAAAAATTGAAAGAATATCAATTTAATAAAAAGTAATTACAAGTTTATTTTTTTTTTTAAAATGATAATGATAAATTTATTTAAATGAGTTTAGAAATATATTGGAAAAAAGCACTAGAACAAACCCAATTATCAATTGATGATGAATCATTATTTCCTCTCAAAACTGATATTATTACAAGGGATTTATATGAAAAAGACGACTTCATAATTAGGAAACTCGATACTTCAAAATTTAATAAAAAAAAAATTTATGGTCCTAAGCAAAATCCATTTTGTCCTTGGGAAAAGATACTAGAAATTGATAAAATTGGTGATAATCATCAACTAATATTAAATAAATACCCTGTACAAAAAGGTCATATTTTACTTATTACAAATGAATGGAAACCTCAAAATGGATGGTTAGATATTAAAGATTGGAGCGCGATCCAACAAGTTAATAAAGATACTAGTGGATTATGGTTTTTCAATAGTTCTCCAATTGCGGGAGCAAGTCAACCTCACAGGCATTTTCAACTTCTGCGTAGATCTAAAGGTGAGATATCATGCCCCAGAGAAAAGTGGTTTCTAGAGATGAACTCATATCAAGATATAGATAGTAAGCTTAAAAAAAATATTATTGTATCCAAATTTAATTTTTTAGAAAATCCATCATGTCTTTTTGAATTTTACTTAGAATTATCTAAGAAATTAGGACTTGGGGACCCTATTAGTGATAAGAAACCTATGTATCCATACAATATTTTAATAACTAATAAATGGATCGCTATTATAAAAAGAAAAAATGATCATATTCATGGTTTTAGTATTAACGGTTTAGGATTTGCAGGATATCTATTAGTAACTGAAAATTCAAATATTAATTATTTAAAGAAATTTGGCCCTGAAAAACTTCTAGAAAGTTTTGTTTGAATACTAGTTAGTTACTTCAACTTCCTTATCCCTGCTTATTTGGCTTTCTAGAACTTCTATAGATGCTGTTACGGAGGCAATTTTACGTTCAAGTGAATCCTTAATGTAATTAAGCATTTCTAACTTCTTATGTTGATAAAAACTCTTTTTTTCTTTAGATGACTTGAAATAACAATTAAACATTTTTATTTTTATTATAAAAAAATACTTAATTGACTTGTGACATAAAAATAAATTGGTTTTAATTTAAAAACAATATTCCGTATGGACTTTCAATTTTTTTTGAATAAAATTAAATAAATTCCATACTATTTAAGAAAATATTATTGAATACTCCTGAAAATTCAAATACAAAAAGAATTTCAATTGATTTACCTGAGGAACTAATTTCCAGGTTTGATCAATTACGAAAAGAGTGGGGATTTAGAGCAAGAGGACCTGTAATAGAAAAGATACTTAAAGAACTTCTTCAAGAAGATGATTTACTACCTAAGAACCAACAGCAAGAAATAGACTTTAACGATAATAATAATAATGAAAATTTAAATATTGATGAAGATACTGCATTGGTATTAATTAAATCAGACGTAAAAAAAGAAGTTAATGAGATATCTTTGAATAAAAGATTTACAAATAATAATCAATATAAAGAAAAAACCAACTCAAACATAAGTCTTCCCAATTTTGTTGAAAAAAAAGTAAAGAATCTAAGAAGAAGTATTAATAGTGAAAAATTAAAGGAGAATATTAATGATATTGAAATTAATACAATTAAAGAAACTGAATTAATAAAATGTCGAATTGAGTTAATTAGTCATTGGAAAACTTTATATGGATCAGTTCCTAATGATAATGTAGTAGAAGCTTCGATGGATTGGTTTGAAAGGGATATATGGCCAAATATTGATGGAACTGAAAATCTACCCTTTACGTGGAATGCAGCCAATAAATTAATGTCAGAATTATGCCCATTTTGGATAAAGAACAATCCATCCCTTGAAACTGTATTATTAATGATTGGCGTTTTAGAAGACCCTTTTGCTACATCAGATCTGATAAATAGAATTCCAACACTTATGAGAAGGTTTGTAAGTAGATTTAAGCGAAATAATAGATCAAATTCATTTGTAACTTTGGACTCAACAATGACAGTACATGGAGCACTTAAATTATTGAATTTATCAACATCCGCAGGATCCGCACATACGTTCCCTAAAATTAGGGAGGCCTATAAATCAATAGCCTTAGAGACGCATCCTGATGCTGGAGGATCAACAGATCAAATGAGAAAATTAAATGAAGCGTATCAATTGCTAAAAAATCTATATAGATATTAGTATTATAATTCTCAAATAAGACTATTTATAAGTCCAATTAATAGTCTCATATAAGAGTAATGTTAATTTAAATTTCTTATTTTCATCAATTATTTTTTTTAAATTTTTAAAAAAAATTATGCTTAAATGAGATTAAAATAAATTCACTTTTAAAAAATAAAAATTTCTTTGTATAGCGATTCTTATATAAGACTTATTATAAGTCTACTATATAGTCTCAAAATAGATAAACAAGATACATTAATTTATCAATTCGGATTAATCACGTCTAAAAAACATTTATTGCCTATGAAAAATTTAAAATTGAATAATAAATCAATAAACTGTGTCCTTTCAATGTCCAAGAATTTAATAAGCCCTAGAAAGTCTTGCTATAAGGGAATTTAATATTTTACCGTACTGTCTTTAAGACAGTACTACTTGCTTTGGAGCTTCTGGATAGCAGTTTGTTTATCAATACTGGGGACATCGCTTAAACCGTTAACGTCAAACCAAGGGGCACTGGCCCAATCAAACCCATCACCAAAAGTGTTGTCTGGCGCAGCTATGTACCAATGGCATGAAGCGTCAGGAACATCGACAGCACATTTTGACCAATCATCTGACCACTGAGGGACTTGCACCCAAAGCACTGAAGATAGCAATAGAGATAATAAATTTATCATGATACTTATGATACAACATTAATTAGTTTTATAGGATTATTACTTATCTTATATAAGAATTATTATTAGACTTAGCTAAAGTCTCATATGAGACTAGCAATACACTTAATTTCTTAACTTAGTATTAAAACATTTTTCAAGATTAGAAATGATATTTGAATGTATTGATGTGATGTCAGAGTCCAGCAATGTTTTATCTTTATCTCTATAAGATAATCTAAATGTATAACTTATATGATCATCTCCAAATTTATTATCTTCAAAAACATCTATTAAATTTACATCCTCCAAGAGATTTTTTCCTGTTTTTCTTATCTGTGATGTTATTTCACTAATTAAATATTTCTTACTGAATACAAAATTTATATCCCTTTCAATTTTCGGAACAATTGGGTATTGCTTATATATTGGAATCCATTTATTTTTTCTTGTACTTGCTCCCAAAAGGTTAGATACATTTATTTTAAATAAATAAACTTTTTTTAATGACTTCTTTTCTAATATTAATTTGGGATGTATTTCACCAAAAAAACCTACATCTTTCCCTTCAATAAAAAGTTTCGCTGTTCTTCCTGGATGAAGAAAATCAATTGAATCAGAAGGTTTATCCTCAATTTTTATGTTCAATGATGATAAAGCCTCCTTTAACTTTCCTCTGGCCTGGTAATAATTAAGATCATTATCCTTACCCGAATTTATCCATTTTCCAAATTTTCTATTTCCATAAATCGCGCCATTCAAAACTTCTTCTTGAATAAACTCAGTTTTCTTTTGAAAAACATTTCCAATTTCAAATATATAACAACTTGCTTGTCCAGCTTTTATATTACGGTTCACTATCTCCAAATGTTCTTTCCAGATATTATCTCTAAGACAGCTCGTTTCTAATAGCAAAGGATTAGAAATCTTTATAAGTTTTTCATTATCATCAGGAACAAGAGAGTAGCTTAGTACCTCATTAAAACCATTTTCTATAAAACCATTTTTTACTTTTCTCAATGCCAACTGTTCTGATGACAATTTTCCAGGCTTAATTGGATTAGGAAGGTTTAAGTCGAATCTGTCATACCCTATTAATCTCGCTATTTCTTCAATTAAATCTATTTCTCTTATTAAATCATGTGATCTATTAGGAATTACTACAACATCCCAGCCATATTCTTTATTCTTTAAAGTACAACCTATGAGTGTTAATTTATCCACTATTTCATTATCAGATAAATTTCTTTTTTCAAATTGATCGTTAATTATTAATGGACCAAGAATTTTATGTATTCGATTTCTCCGTAGTTTAATAAATACATCCTCATTATTTATTAAATTGGAAGTATTGATGATTGGTGAATCAATAGAAAAATATTCTTCTAAAAGATTAATTGCCCTTGTTACTGCACTTATTGTATTTTTTGATGAAATCCCTTTTTCATACCTGCTGCTGGATTCTGTTCTTATGCCAACAGCCTTTGAAGATTTTCTTATAGTAACTGGATTAAAAACAGCGCCTTCAAGGTAAATAGATGAGGTAGTATTAGTCACAGAAGTCTCTAAACCGCCTATCACCCCTGCAATAGCTACTGGTTTATCACAACAAGTAATAACTGTGATATTGTCATTTAAGTCATATTCTTTACCATCTAAGCAGATAAGGCTTTCGTTGTCCTTACCTTTTCTTACAGAGAAATCTTCTGGGGAAACTTCCTTACCAATTAAGTTTGATAGTTTATCTTTATCAAACGCATGCAAAGGTTGACCTTGTTCTAAAAGAATATAATTTGTCAAATCAACTAAAAGATTAATAGATTTTATACCTGATTTTTCTATACGGTCTTTAAGCCAATTTGGCGATAATTTCTCTCCATTTACTCCATCAACGCAGCTTATTGTATAAATGCAATTAGATTCAATTGCCTCTGGACAAAGTTTAATTCCCTTAAGTAAATGAATATTGTATTTATGGTTTAATTCTGGAAAATTTAAAGTGGTTTCTAAAAGGGCAGAAATTTCACGGGCTATACCCATAACGGACATTCCGTCAGGTCTATTAGCTGTAATAGCTAAATCATATATAAAATCATTTAATTGAAGCAAATCAGCTCCCGGAGTGCCCAATTTATGTTTTAAGGCTAAATCTTGATTAATGATCTCAATCCCTTCGCTAGAGTCCTCTAAACCCATTTCCTGCAATGAACATATCATTCCTTCACTCATGACACCTCTAATTTCACTTCTTTTTATAGTTAAATCAACTGCATTTAATTTCGCGCCTACAGTAGCAACATAAACATAAATATTTGGTTTAATATTGCGCGCACCACAGATAATTTGTAAATTCTTTGAATTACCAATATCGACTTGGCAAATTGAAAGTTTATCAGATCCTTCGTGTTTTAAAACAGATAATACCTTACCTAAAACAACACCATTTACATTTTCTGAACAATCTTCTAATGATTCAACCTCAAACCCACCAATAGACAATTTCTCAGAGAGATCTTCAGGAGTAGAGGTAATTTCTACTAAATTTTTCAACCAATTTTGAGAAACTTTCATATATATTATTTAATCAATGATGATAAAAGAAATAAGTATATCTTCAAAAAAGTTTGTTGAAGATGTACAATAGAAAATTATACAATAAAGTATTAATTAAAATGGCAAAAAAAGGGACAAGAGTTGTAGTGACCCTGGAATGTACTGAAGCTAGGACAAGCACAGATCCTAAAAGATCAAATGGTGTCTCAAGATATACTACTGAAAAGAATCGAAGAAATACAACTGAAAGATTAGAACTAAAAAAGTTTAATCCTCATTTAAACAGAATGACGATTCACAAAGAAATTAAGTAACCAAATCAAATTAAATCATGCCTAATTCAATTTTCAAAAAGCAATTATCACCTATCAAACCTGGAGATCCTATTGACTATAAGGATGTAGAATTACTAAAAAAATTCATAACTGAGAGAGGAAAGATCCTACCAAGAAGGATGACAGGTTTAACCTCTAAGCAACAAAGAGATCTTACATTAGCTGTAAAGAGAGCCAGAATTGTAGCTCTTTTACCCTTCGTAAATCCCGAAGGATAGTTTCATATTGAATATAGTTGGCACTATAATTAATATCACAAATATTTGAAAGATTTAACTAATTTAAAAACATATATTATTGACTCTGATGATCCACATGAGGTTGATGACGCTTTTTCATTAGAAATTAAAGAAGGAAATAAAAAAAATTTATGGATACATATTAGTAATCCATGCAAACTCTTTTTTCATGACTCTAATGTTGATTTAAATGCAAGAAAGAAAAATAGCAGTTTATATTTAATTGATCAATATGTCCCAATGCTACCTAAAGATATTCTTGAAAAGGCAAATCTAGCTCAAAATAAAGTTTCAGAAACAATTAGTGCAGCAATAGAATTCAATGACGATGGATCAATAAATAAATATGAAATAACTGAAGCTATAATAAAACCAAAATATCAATTAACATATGAAGATGCAAATGAAATATTAGAAATAGAACCTAAAGAAGAAATAGAATTAATTGAGATTAAAAATTTATTAGAAAAAAGTATTACATTCAGAAAGAAACAAGGAGCAATTATTTTTGAAAGTCCTAATAATAAAATTAAATTATATGAGGATAAGATTATAATAACTAAATTAGAGAAAACAATCTCACAAATTATAGTTGCAGAATCAATGATATTAATGGGTTATGTAACAAGTTTATTTTTAGATAAATATAATTTAGCAGCTGCATTTAGGATTCAAAAATTAAACTGCAATCCATCTGAAATACTTAATAGATACAATGATAGTGATATTAAATATATAATATTAAAACAATATATGGGAAGAAGTTACATAACTACTAAACCAGGAATTCATGAATCATTAGGTCTTAAAATGTATGTACAATGTACTTCCCCATTGAGAAGATATCTTGATTTAATTATACAAAGGCAAGTCTATAATAAAATTAATAATTACGAAGTTCTAAGTAAAGATTCAGTCACTAGGATAATTGATTATTCAAAGAATAGACAATCAGAGAATAATAATATATTTAAAAATGATAAATTTAAGTATTTAAAATTATTTTTTAAGAATGAAAAAAAACCTTTTTATAAAATAATATTCGTTAAGTGGATTAATCATAAAAAAAATATAGCTCTGGTTTTTTTTCCAGATTATTCTCTAGAAATACTTATTACTCTTTTTGTATCAATAGAAATTTATAGTAATAAAATATATAAAGTTAAATATATTATAAATGATAGTAATCTTTTAGAGTTTATTTATTAATAAGATAATAAATATAATAGGTTGATAATAGTTTAAAAAAATATCTGTTAGTATTAATAAAAAAGCTTTATGACTTTTGTCATTACTACACCTTTATACTATGTTAATGATAAACCTCATTTAGGAAGTGTATATACAACAATAATTTGTGACTCAATAGCTAGGTATAAAAGGCTTGCAGGTGAAGATGTTATTTTCATCACTGGTGTTGATGAACATGGTTTAAAAATACAAAGAACAGCTAATGAAAAGGGTATTGAACCAAAATCACATTGTGATGAAATCTCAGAAGTCTTTAATAATAATTGGAAAAATTGGAATATATCATTTGATAAATTTATAAGAACAAGCTCAAAAAATCATGAATTTGTTGTTAATGAATTTTATGAAAGAGTAAAAGCATCAGATGATATCTATATGGGAGTTCAAAAAGGTTGGTATTGTGTCGGTTGTGAAGAATTTAAAGATAATCCAGAAAACTCATCAACATACAAGTGTCCAATACATCAAAAAAATCTAGAATGGAAAAATGAAGAGAATCTCTTTTTTAGGCTTTCAAAATATCAAAAAGAAATTGAGAAAATAATCAACGAACCTTCTTTTATAGAGCCAATAGAAAGAAAGAATGAAATTATAAATTTTGTATCTAGAGGTCTAAAGGATTTTTCAATTTCAAGAACAAATGTCTCATGGGGTATTCCTGTCCCAGGTCACGATAAACATACCTTTTATGTATGGTTTGATGCATTGCTTGGATATGTAAGTGCCATTAATTCTGATGCAGCAGAATATTCTTTGGAAAAATCAATTAATGAAGGATGGCCAGCTGATGTTCATTTAATTGGTAAAGATATACTGAGATTCCATGCTGTATATTGGCCAGCAATGCTTATTTCTGCAAATATGAAAGTTCCTAAAAAAGTTTTTGGGCATGGGTTTCTGACAAGAGAAGGGCAAAAAATGGGTAAAAGCTTGGGAAATGTCCTCGACCCTGATTTATTACTTTCAAAATATGGAAATGATCCTGTAAGGTGGTACCTCATCAAAGACATATCTCTAGGAAATGATGGAGATTTTCAAGATAAAAGATTTGTTGATATCATCAATAATGACTTAGCTAATACAATTGGAAATTTATTAAATAGAACATCGTCTATGTCTAGAAAGTGGTTTGATAATAAAGTGCCTAATATTGAAAAAATTTTAAGTGAAAATAAATTAGAGAATTATGCCAAAATTGCTGTTGAAAATTATATTTATAACTTTGATATTTACAAATTAGATTTAGCAGCTAATGAAGTGCTTGGCCTAGCAATTAATACAAATTTGTATTTAAACGATAATCAGCCAT
Source organism: Prochlorococcus marinus CUG1417 (assembly GCF_017695975.1). Lineage (NCBI taxonomy): Bacteria > Bacillati > Cyanobacteriota > Cyanophyceae > Synechococcales > Prochlorococcaceae > Prochlorococcus > Prochlorococcus marinus. The sequence goes on from NZ_JAAORN010000001.1 coordinate 861,584, forward strand.
GGCTACTAATAAAAGAGAAAGACAATTTACCTCTAGTTAAAGAAATTATTTATAACGTTTTAGAAAGTACTCGAATAATAGGTTTATTATTACTACCTTTATTGCCAGAATTATCTACAAAAATTAATGAACAACTTGGTTCTATATACAGAGAAGAAATTCCTTGGAAACAACAATTAAGTTGGGGATTATTAGTTAGTAACTCAAGTCTTCCTAAACCCACTCCTATTATAAATAAACTGGAGTATGAGCAACATTTATAGATTAATAATTTTCGTTCAATTATTTATGTTTGGTTGCGCCCCAAATGTAATTGATGAAAATAAAGTAATACAAAAAATAAACAGTTTAGATATGAATATTTTCTCTAAAAAAGGAGTTAAATTATATTCTATTGCCAGCCCAAATTCTAGTTATGACAAAATTGAATTAAAGTTAAAATTAAAAAAACCTACCATAAATATTTTTAATGGAGAAGTAACGAAATACATTATTAGTTCAGAAGAATCTATATTATCAGACAATAATAAAATCCTTAAATTGATTGGGAATGTTAAATTAAAGACTCTTAGAAAAGATGAAGATACCTTATATGCTGATAATTTTGTTTGGAATATAGATGAGACTAACTATCTATTAGAAGGTAATATAAAATTTGAAAATCAAAATATAATCTTAAATTCAGGAAAAGCGATATTGGGTTCAGACAACATAATTGAATTTTTTAATCCAGTAAAATATATAATTAAAGATGCAAATAACAATAATAAATATGAAATAAATTCAGAAAATGCTTTTTATAATCTTAATACTGATTCAGTAAGTTTTGAAGCAAAAGATAAAAGAGTTAAATCGATAATTTATTTTTAAATTTTATTTTTTGAAAAAATATTATTAATTTTTTTCGACCAGTTATTTATCCATTTTTCATCCGACTTAGTAAAACATTTAGCACTCCAGCCTCCAATTAATATAAAAGCCTTATTATTTATTGGTACAACTAAGATAGACGGAATTTCGGCACAAAAATTAAAAAATTCATCTCTTCCAGGATAAAATTTAGTGTTTGCTAATGATATTAATTTCATATCTTTTATAGATCTCAGACAAGTTTCTCCTGGTTTAAAATCATTACTTGAAGTGATCCCCCTTCTCAATATATTTACGCCATCATTATGGATTAATATTGCTGCTGCTGCTGTAGAAGTTAATATCGCTTCAGAACCCCATGCAAGTTCATCAATAACTTCATCCGGCATGTTTCTATCGAAGAGAAACTTATTTTCTCCTTTTAAAACAGCCTTCTCACCAGCTATGGGTTGAAATTGTTTAAATAAAAAACCTATCAAAATAATAATTAACGAAGCTATTGCGGCTAACACTTGTGCTCGTTCAAGCTCAGGAGTGATTGTTTCTATTGAAATGAAATTTGCTATCTGAAAAATAAAGAGTATTACACCGACTGATATTAATGATTTCCCATTGAATCCCATATTTTAAATATGTTATTTCTAATTAAATTATGCAAATATTATATTGTTTAGTACATTTAAAATAACTCAAACATATGGTTTTTAATATATAATTAACCAAAACCTTAGAAAATGAACCAAAACATCAATAAATATATACTTTCCCTTATCTTTACTGGCTTTATTTTTATTCTTCTCCCTTCGACTGCTTACGCAAATGAATTTAATAGCATAAATAAATATTTTGGCGTTACTCAACAGAAGACTGTTATAAATTACGAAAAAAGTCAACCCTCATCTATCGACAACCCTGTAGTAGACCCAAATTTTAATACTATGAGATCAAAAGATACTGAGAGTTCAACTGCTACTTATATAGTTATAGGTTTGTTAATTGCTGCAACAATTATCCCTTTAGCAACATGGTGGTATTTCTCTAAATAATAGAGAATTTATGAATCCCAAGGATTTAAGTATTAGTGAATATTCATCTTATATAGTTTTTATTACAGGGGGTACAAAGAGTGGCAAAAGTGAATTCGCGGAGCATCTTGCAAAGGAGGTAAAAAATTTATCATATGTTGCCTTATCTGAAAACAATTTGGATGATAAAGAATGGCAAGATAAAATTAATTTGCATCGAAAAAGAAGGCCAAAAGACTGGAAATTAATAGAAACGACAGATATATTAAATACATTAAGGAAAGAAGAAGGTCCATTATTAATAGATTCTATTGGCGGATTCGTTATGAAAAGTATTGGCAAGGAACAAAATGAATGGTCAACAAAAATGAATTCACTTATAAGTCTCTTAATGAAAAGAAAAAGCATTACAATTATTGTTGGAGAACAAGTAGGTTGGAGTTTGGTCTCTGAATATAAAATTGGTAATACATATATTGAAAGGATCGGCGAACTTCAAAAGAGAATAACCAAAATATCAAAAGATAATTGGCTGGCTATAAACGGCAGAGCAATCAAAATAGATGAAATAAGTATTGAAATACCTACTTAAAATTGGAAGTCGCTCTTTTTGAACCTAGAATCCCACAAAATACTGGTAATATTGCCAGATCATGTGCTGCATTTAATATACCTTTAAATCTTATAGAGCCCCTGGGTTTTAAGCTAGAAGATAAATATTTAAAAAGAGCAGGATTAGACTATTGGCCTCTAGTTACTGTTAATAAATATAAGAATTTTGAAAAATTTTTAACGTCAAAATCAACAAAAAGAATAATTTCTTTTAGTAAAAAAAATGGATTATATTTGAGGGATTTTAAATTTAAGCAAGATGATATTTTACTATTTGGGAGAGAAGATGCAGGATTACCGGATTCCATTATTGATAAAAGCGACTTTTTAATATCAATATTTATGCCAAATATACAGACTGGAAACAATGATCAAAAAGGTGTTAGAAGTCTAAACCTTTCTGTAGCATGCGGAATTGGTATATATGAGGCACACAAACAAATAAATTTTCAAAATGGTAATTAAGTACAACCAATGCCTTACAATATTCCCATGTCTCGGTAGCTCAGCTGGTTAGAGCGGCGGATTCATAGCCCGCAGGTCGCGTGTTCAAGTCACGCTCGAGACATTTTCAATACTTTTCAATTGAAGAACATAGATGAAATTTTAAATTAAATTAAAGTACTAATGACAGTTATGTTTAATTCACTCGGCACAGTCTTAGATCCAAAAAAATCTAATACAAAATATCCAGAAGCAAGAGTTATAGTTCTTGATGACAATTTCAATACTTTTCAGCATGTCGCAAATTGTCTTCTAACAATAATCCCAAGCATGAGTGAACAAAGGGCATGGGATCTAGCCATCAAAGTTGACAAGACAGGATCTGCAGAAGTATGGAGAGGTAATCTTGAACAGGCAGAGCTATATCATGAGCAACTATTCAGCAAAGGATTAACTATGGCTCCAGTTGAGAAAACATAAAATAAGTAAGATTGACAGAAAATTTTTGGCTTATAAATTCGAATCGTTCAAGGGTTAAAAAGTTTTCAAAGAATAATCAAAATAAAGATAAATTTTTTGAATATATGTTTATTGACTCTGGAAGAATTCTTGGTGTTTTAGGAAAAGAACCACCTCTTATGACAACAAGAGAAGAACTTAAAGTTGATAAAGCTAGAGATGAATGGAGAAAGTTAATCTCTCAAGGTTGGAGGAGAACAAAACCAGTTTGGGAAGACTATTAGTATCCAATATTGTTACTAGGATTAGTTATATAAATTATGAGATTTAGGACATAGTTAGCGGGTAAATTTAATGGCTTCAAAAGTAGCAAAGCCATTCCTTGAGTCACATTAAATTCTTTATTTTTCATAAAAAATAAAAGTCTCATTTTAATTATAAAAAGACTGTCAAATACGAACTAAAAATACTGAAAAAAGATATATAAGCATTTATAGATTAAGGATTTTCAAGATATCTAATATCTAAAACTTAATTTATAAAATTATTGATATAGGGTTACTTATTATTTTATTAAACAAAAAATCCACGTTATAATTAAATAATTCCCATTATTAATTACTTATAAATACCCAATGATGTATCTCATCACAAGCAAAAGATCAAGAGCTTTATTTGGTATTGGAATAATTGCTATAAGTATTGGATTAATATCAAAAAAAGTAATTAACTATCCAACTGGAGGTTGTATGAAAGGTACTCAAGAAATAACCTTTAATATCTAGCCATTAATTATCTTACATTTTCCTTAATTCCTAAATCCAGTCAACTTTGATAACTCTTTTAGTGAAAGTACACCTAAAATTAGTTCTCCATTTATTTCCCATGTGGGAAACCCTTTAATATTTTTATCAATGCATAATTGAGTTTGACTGTTTATGGCATCTCTTGCACATTCAACTACATTAAGTTCTCTATAAGCTTGCTTGCCAAATAATTCACTTTGATTAAGGCAATTAGGACACCAATATGCTGAATATTTAACTACACCATTATCTTTAAGATATTTTGCCAACTCGATTGATTCACTAGTGCTTTCTGAGGTGACTATAAGTTCTCTCTGATTATTTAAGTGGGAGCTATCTACAACACTTGGTAAAGTAAGCCAAACTAATAGTGGGATTAATAGACGTTTCATTTATTTACTACTTTTCCTCCATATTTTCTACTTATCTTATCAAGCAAAATTCGTATATCTTTATTTTTAAGTTTCTCTATTTGCTGAAGATTTTCAAGAAGATCACATATTTGATACTGTGTAACTTCATATAATTCACTTAGTGCCATTTGTATATTTAGAGTTTTATATTTCAATTTTAAATCGAAAGTAAATTTACACACTTATTGTATTTATATTTTTTTATTGCTATTTTTTTAGAGCGGGCTAAGGTTCATATCTCCACGAGGATTTAGTCCGCTGGATTTTTAAAGATTCAATTTATTTTGGATCCCTCTTTAAAAGTTGATTAGAAATATTCAAAAATATTTATCTTTGCTTAATTTCTAAATTCCATTGAAAAGAATTCTCATATAAACATTAATAGTGTGACACTATTTATTCAATAATGTTATTATTTCGCTTCATAACTTTCTTAAAATACTTAAACTCAATAAATTCATGCATCATTTTGATATCTTCAGATAATACTTCTTTATTTACTAAATATTCGTCCACATTAAGTGGAGATTTATTATTTTTAGAAAATGTTTCGTGATCAAAAGAATAGTTTATAATATCCCTTTTACCATCTTGATTTTGACTATAAGATTCATTTAATACACCTCGAGACCTTAACGCTTCCTCAACTAATAAACCTGTAACTTTTGACTGACTAAACTCATTAGCTGTACACAATTTTTCAATAATTTCATGAACTTCTTCACTTGGTAAAAAACCAATTCTTTTCCTCGGAGAGGGCATACTTAAAATAAATTAGTGTCACACTTGCACATTACAAGTGTTGCACTATATTTGATTTAAGTCAACTAATTTTGTTATGCATATTTTAATATTTCCTGCCGGATTTATTCTTTGGTATTTAGCTTACGAAGCTAAACCTATCATTAATGATGAAGTAAAACTTCATTGGGAAGAGAAAAATACAAATAAGAGAAATAAACTCTTAAATATAATCAACGAAAGCTTTTAAAATTTACTATCAATAGATTTTGACCATTCCTTGTGCTTATAATCTAGATCTGAGATTAACCGTTTTTGATAAGTAAGTTTGAGTTGATTTTCGTTAAGTGATTTTTTTGTGATAATCATCTCTTTAGAGAAAAAATCAGGAGTGTTAGAACTACTAATTTTTTTTTTGACTTCCATATAAATAATTTATCTATTTTTTTTATATGACTCAAAAGGTAATAGTCTTAATATTTTTATATTCTTTTTATATTTCCTTAATATATATTTTTAGCACGTTTGTTAAAAATATTAGTTTATCAAATAAAAAAGGCTATATTTAAACAAAATATATGTTTTATTATGAACCTTAAGGAGAGAGGGATTACTGTTGGAGACTTACTAATCATGCTAATAATAATAATCACTTCTACAATACTTATTAAAACAATTAACAAGGATAAGAAAACATCATTTAATTATAGTAATCAAGAGCAAGTTTCATATAAGAAAAACTATTTTCAAAAATTTATTTAAATAGCTTTTTTAAATTTTTATTAGAAAATTTTAATTAATTCATTAAAATATTATTTATCTTTTATGTGAAATTTAAAGAATTCAGAATAATAATGAGTTTATGGTTTTTTTAAATATTTTGATGAAATGATTTATAACTTTCCCATTTCATATTATCCTTTAAATCATTGAAATCATTTGATATTGAGACTAAATTTACCATTTGAAGAATTTGAGTTTTATTAAGCCTATTAATAGCAATAAGTTTATTAAGCATTGCTAAAACAGTTTTATCATTAATATTCATTGTTTGTATAAAAACTATAATTTGTCATTTCCTATAATTTATCTTATTATTTTAAAATTTACTTTTAAAAAATTAAAATTTATTTATTGATAAATATAAAAAACATTCAAAAAATCATCAAAAATAAAACTCTTACTGATAAGTAAAAATTTTTAGCTCACTTTCTTATAAATTCGTTTATTGTAAAAAGAAAAAAATGAAAAAAAACTTTAAGAAAGATTACCTTAATAGAGATGAAGTTAATGAAATGATTGAATCAGCTTTAAGGAGACACAATAGAAGATCTACAATAATATCAAGTGTACTTGGCTGGATTCTAATAGGAGGTTATTCCTTTGGACTTTTTCAAGCAGTACAAAATGTCTAATTAATCTTTTTTTTAGCTCAGAACTTGCTAGATGATAAATTAATATAAGACTAAGTATTCATCATGAGGGAATATATTAAGGCAAATCTTACAGTGATAAGAAAATTTATAAAAAAACGAAAAAAGTACACATCAAAATTAAATAATGCTTCGATAATGGAAGAATTCAAGGAATGGAGCAAAGATCCATTACCTGAGTCAGAATCAATTTGGACTTTACCTGACTTGACTAGAAATGAAAGACTAAAAAATTTTTGTCGCTCAATTAAAAAGGAAATAAGATAAGTTATTTACTACCTAGTTGTATATGATTTACTTTTAAGTAAAAATATCCTGCAAATCCCACTAAATTTAATATGACAACGAAAATCCAGGCTCCAATTGGCTGGTTGGAATCAAATTTTTTTATTTTAACTTTATCCTTTAGTCTTTCAATATATTTAGCCATAATTAAAATATTAAAAAGATTATTCTTAATTATAGGGATTTAAATTGTAAGGGAATCTTAAATAAAATAAAATTTCTTTTAATTAGAATTTTTATTGTCAAGTCTTTTTATGGGATATTTAATTAACTCCTTTTTGAGATTTTTTAAAAGTCTATTATGATTCAGAATTGTAAATTTTCTAGTAAAGGAATAATGCCATTTCATTGAATTAAAAAAAAACTTGCTAATTCATTATTAATAAAATTATAATATTTAATACGGTCATTCAGACCATACATAATTTAAATAAGGACAAATTTTTTCATGAGCTTAAGAGTTGGCCAAGAAGCACCAGACTTTAGTGCTACAGCAGTATATGATCAAGAGTTTAAGGAGATTACACTTTCAGGTCTAAGAGGTAAATGGGTTGTTCTATTTTTTTACCCACTAGATTTTACTTTTGTATGTCCTACTGAAATCACTGCATTTAGTGATAGATACCAAGATTTCTCAGCACTTAATACGGAAATACTTGGGGTATCAGTTGATAGCAAACACTGTCATTTAGCTTGGATACAAACCCCAAGAAATGAAGGTGGAATAGGTGATATTAACTATCCGTTAGTTTCTGACTTAAAAAGAGAAATCTGCCAAGCGTACAATGTCCTTAATGATGATGGAGAGGCCGATAGAGGTTTATTTCTTATCAATCCTGAAGGAGTAGTTATGCATACGACTGTTAACAAGGCTCCTGTAGGTAGAAATGTTGATGAAACACTAAGGATTCTTCAAGGTTATCAATACGTTGCAGCGAACCCAGATGAAGTATGTCCAGCAAACTGGACCCCCGGAGAGAAAACAATGTTAGAGGATCCCAAAGGTAGCAAGGAATATTTTTCTGCGCTATAGAAGGTTTAAAAATTTTAAGTAAGTATTGAGTAGTAAATAATTATAAAAAAATAAAAAATAAACATATTCAAAAAGGGGATGATATCCCTTTTTTGAGGTTTGGGTACGATCCAATCACTTAAATTAGTTTTATATGATATGAAGGACCACGTATAAAAAGAAATTTCTATGGAGACTAAGATAAAAAGATTAATTAAATTTAAGTCATTTAAACCAAAATATCTATAAATATGAAACTGATCATCAACACTAATATTATTTATTTGAAGATGCCAAAGATAGAGAGAAATCAAAATAAAATTTACCAATATTATTTTCTTTAACAGAAACCTAGATTTCTTAAAAATTAATAAAATAGAAATTAAAAATATGAAAAAACTTAACTGTGGAATATCCTGTTTTGGTATATTAATTCCATCAAGAAATAAATTAAATATAAGATCAAAATTTATATATATATAATCAGCTATAAAGTAAGAAAGAAATATTAAATTTATTGCTACTAAGAATAATAATCTTTTTCCTAAAATTATTTTTTCACTATGAATTTTATCCTTATTAAAATTATAGTATGTATAGTTTTTTAAAGAGTTTAAACACACTATAGATGGACATATTGCTCCACTCAAATAGTAAAGTATCGAATAAAAGGAAATATCATTAATATTGAATGAATACAAATTAAACCATTGTTTTTGTACAAATGGAAGAATAAGTAAAAATAAAAATGTAACTAATAACTTCGTTGTATTATTTTTAATTATCAAGAAAATATTTTTTTTTAATTTAAAACAAATAAATCAAACTTTCAACAATTTAGAAGTTGTTAATTTAAAAACTTTTTTATCTATAGTTTCTTGAATTAGAAGTATATCAACTAATTTATCTAATAAGACTCTATTTTTTTTCAATATTTTTATTGAATTATTTAATGAAATTTTTGAAATATTTATGATTTCATTATCTATTCTAGAACTAGTATTTTCTGCTATGAGAGGCTTTCTTCTAAATAATCCATCTCCTAAATACATTTCATTATTATCAGATTCCATTGAAATTGGACCAATAATTGAGAATCCATATTTTGTTACCATTTCCCTTACGATATTTGTCGCATAAGAGATATCATTTAATGAGCATTGTGTAATTTCACTTTCACCAAAAACTATCGTTTCTGCCGCTCTTCCAGCTAAAGCAATTTCAATTTTTGAAAATAAAAATTTTTTTGAAATCAAGCCACTAGAAATTACATCTTCGTCAGGGCATATTTTTGTATATCCCCCTAAAGATCCAGATCTAGGTAAGATCGTAATTTTATCAACTGATTCGATTCCATTTCTCACAGCAGATACAATAGCTCTACCTACCTCGTTATAAGCAATAATTTTTTTCATATTTGGAGAAGTTATTAATGAACTTCTCAGGCCGATGGTAATTTTATCAAGAGCATTTTCTATATGAAGATCACTGATCAATTTAGATTCATCTCTTGCACAGTGAATAGCACTCTCATTCATCAAATTTGCAAGATCTGCTCCCGAAAATCCAACTGTCCTAGAAGCCCAATATCCTAAGTCAACTTCGCCTGAAAGTGGTTTGGAAAGTGAGTGAACTGAAAGAATTTTTTTTCTTCCATCTAAATCTGGAAGCATTACTTCAATTTTTCTATCAAATCTACCTGGTCTTAATAATGCTGCATCTAAAATATCTGGTCTATTTGTTGCTGCCAAAACAATAATCCCAGAATTATCAGCAAAACCATCTAATTCAGTTAAAAGCTGATTAAGGGTTTGTTCTCTTTCATCATTTCCTCCTCCGATCCCAGAACCTCTTTGCCTTCCTATAGAATCAATTTCATCAATGAAAATTATACAGGGAGATTTTTCCTTAGCCTTAGAAAAAAGATCGCGAACTCGGCTTGCACCAACACCAACAAAAAGTTCAACAAACTCTGATGCCGATATTGAGAGAAAAGGCACTCCTGATTCACCAGCAATTGCTTTAGCCAATAAAGTTTTACCTGTTCCTGGTGGGCCAATTAAAAGAACTCCCTTAGGAACTTTTGCTCCAAGACTTTCAAATTTCTTTGGTTCTTTCAAAAATGTTATTACCTCTTTTAATTCCTCAGCGGCTTCAGGGACACCAGCTACATCATCGAATCGCGTTTCTACATCATCAATAGTTACAAATTTAGCTTGATTTTTGGTAAAACCAAAGGCTCTGGAAGCCAATTTTGATGTACTCCTCAATATTAAAACTACAGCTAATATAAAAATCAGGAAAAGGCTTATTGAAGCAAATGAATTTGCAGCTGAGGCTTCTTTTCTACTATTGTTAATAGTTAGATCCACCTTGTTTTCAGTAGCCTTTTCAAGGATTAATTGATCGTTGTAAAGGATAGGTATTTTAAATTTATCGCCATTTTTATATAGAACATCAATTTCTCTCTGCCTAGGATAGAAAAATATTGATTCTATTTTCCCCGTCTCTATATCTTTTAGAAGATCCGAATAACTTGATTTAGAATCTGAATATGAGAATTTTGATCTAAACACTAATCTTTACAAGTGATTAATAAAGCATATATGCTTATTTAAAAAATTGACGTATATAAACAAAATATACTCAAAAGTTTTGGAGATAACCAGTTAAAGGTTATATTATTATATGGAAATAAAAAAACAGAATGGCTGTACCAAAGAAGAAAAAATCAAAGAGCAAAAGGAACCAAAGGCACGCTGTTTGGAAAGGGAAAGCAGCAATAGCAGCTCAAAAAGCTATATCTTTAGGCAAATCAGTTTTAACTGGAAAAGCTCAAGGATTTGTTTATCCTATTGAAGAAGAAGAAGAAGAATAGCTTTTAAGATCCCAATTTAAATGCTTCAAGTATAACGGCATAAATTGCACCAATTCTTAATTTATCAACTACGGTCCATAGATAATAAAATTTTGAACTTGCGGAAGGTTTAATTCTTATAATGATTTCAATAAAAATGATAATTATTGGAACCATAATTAACTCATTTTTACCTTCAGATATAAATTTTGTTAGAAAATTGGCAAACAAAAAATAACCTATCAAAACAGAAATTAGACCAATAGATTTTTTCCTCCAAGTATCACTTAGAAACCCAAAAAATAAATTATTTAACTGATAGATGATTCTCGAAAAATTAGTTTTTTGCATTACTAAAAGACACTAAATAATCACTTAGAAAGCTAAAGTCAACATATGATTTTTTTAGTTTAGGACCTTTAATTACATTTGCCACATTATTCTCGTCACCAAGACTGTCTAGAATACAATCTAATTTAATATTTTTTTCAAGAACAACTGGGATATTTGAAGGAACAAAAATTGTGGGTAAGTTAGCTGCCAAGGAAGATTTTAATCCTGGGTTGGAGTCTTCGAAAACAATTGAGTTATTTTTGTTTATACCACTTAATTGAATTGCCTTTAAATAAGGAAATGGATTTGGTTTCTTTAATTCAACGTCTTCACTTGAAATAATGAACTCAAAAGGATTGAAGCCATGAAAAAGGTATTCAACAAGAAGATCAACTTGATTTCTTGAACTTGAAGTAACAATAAATTGTCTTACTTTTTTTCTATGTAATTCATTTATTAATCTAAAAACACCAGTTTTGAAACTAACACAATTTTTTTTTATAATTTCTAAATAATGAAACTGCTTTGTTTCATGAATCTTGAGAATTAAATCTTCTGAGAAATCATAATTATTCGATTTAGCGTAATAAGCAATCCTATTTTTACCCCCATTTATCTTCAAAAGTTTTATGTATTTATTTGTATCCCAATTCCAATTAATACCAAGATCATTGAAAGCATTATTAAAAGCAGGTAAATGTGCCTCTAATTCAGTATTTGCGATGGTACCATCTAAATCCCAATAAACCCCCTCAAGATAAGTCACCAAAAAGAATTACTTTTATTTACGGTAAAATACAAGAGCAATTATTGCTGGTCCTGCTAACGCAACTACAGCCAAAGGAATAAGTGTTGCCATGATAAATGAATATGTTTTGTGATACTATTTTTACAAATAAATGACGAAACTGTACTGATACGTTACAAGATTGAATTAAATTATGAAATCATGGACATGTATAGAAAATTGCGGAGCTTGTTGTAAATTCGAATTGAATGAAAGAAGTGATTTGACTGACAAACTGAACAAAGAAGATATAGCTTTGATAAATTCGATGACTGCTAAAGACGGTTGGTGTAAAAACCTAGACAGAGAAAATAAGAAATGCTTAATTTATGAAACCAGACCACATTTTTGCCGGGTAAGTGAATTTTCAACTGCATTTAAAGGATATTTGAAATCTGGTGATAAATTTTTAATAGATTGCTGCAAACAACATATTTCATCAAATTATGGATATCAAAGTAAAGAGATGAAAACTTATAAAATTGCTGTTTCAGAAAAATGAATAGTAAATTAGAAAAAAAAGAAAACAATATAGAAAAAAGTTTTTTTTCTATATTCATAACGACTTTTACAACAATTTTTATTGCTGAACTTGGCGATAAAACTCAGATAGCAACATTAATGCTTTCTGCTGAATCCGGCAGGCCAATAATTGTTTTTCTTGGAAGTTCTCTAGCATTAATAAGCTCTAGCATAGTTGGGGTTCTTATTGGTAAATGGGTATCAAAAAAAATATCTCCTAGCAAATTTGCTTTATCTACTGGTGCTTTAATGATATTGATAAGTATATTTTTAGCATATGAAACTTTCAAAAATTATTTTTAAATGGTTTTAAGTTTATTACTATCAACATTTCTAACAGTTTTCATAGCTGAATTAGGTGACAAAACTCAACTAGCTACTTTAACTATAAGCGGCACTTCAAATAAACCATTAGCAGTTTTTCTAGGATCATCTTCAGCACTTGTTTTTGCGAGTTTACTAGGAGCTTTAACAGGCGGTTCTATTTCAAGTTTTTTACCCGAAGTAGTTCTTAAGTCAATAGCCTCCATTACATTTTTCATCATAGGTATAAGGCTTTTCATCAACTCTTTCTCCATCGAAAAAGAAGAAAAAGAAGAGAAAAAAAATAATTAGTTTTAAGCTTGGATAATAAGGTGTAATAATGAAGTGTATACCACTAATTAATTAAATAATTTCATTTAGATCATGTTCACAACATCTTCAATAATTGATAATCTTAATCAGTCGGAAGGGTTAGAATATAAAAAATTATGCAGATTATTAAAAATAACAAAGAAATCTGATAAAGATAAATTAGATATTGCTTTAACAGCTTTAGAAAAACTTGAAATAATTAATAAGAATGAAGATGATGAGTATACCTGCATAAAAAATAGTGATCATCTTGTCGCCAAAATAAGATGTAGTAGCAAAGGTTATTGCTTTGCTGTAAGGGGAAAAGAAGAAGAAGATATTTATATTAAAGAAAATCTACTTAACTATGCATGGAATGGAGATAAAGTTTTAGTAAGGATAATAAAAGAGGGTTATAGAAGAAGATCACCTGAAGGAATTGTTGATTGTATTCTTGAAAGATCAAATCAAATACTTCTTTCTAAAGTTGAAATAATAAACAATGATGTATATGCAATCCCAATAGACGATAGGATCCTTTCTAAAATTAAACTTCCAAAAGAGAATAAAAAATACACTTTCAAAGCAGACAATAAGAATATAGTAAAAGTTGAGATTGATAGATTTCCCATAGGTCAAGAAGAAGGACTAGGTCATGTGATACAAGAACTAAAACTAAACAATAATGAGGAATATGATACAGACTTTGTTTTATCTAAAAGCAATATCGTTAAGTCATACAATTTAAATAATCTTGATTCAAAAAAAACAGAAAAAAGGGACAGGATAGACCTCACAGATAAAAACTCTTATTTATTCAAAAGTTGGAATTCTAATAATTCTCCAATGCTCCCAATGATTCAAATAGAGCAGGAAAAAAATAAAAGTACTAAATTATGGATACATACAAATAATCTTGCAGAAAGAATAGATCTAACTAGTAAAAAATCTCTAGAAATATTATTTAAAGGCTTTGAATCTTTACCCTTATTAAATGATTGGCAAAACTACCTTAGTGAAGCCATAAGAAATGATTCTGAATTTAAACTTGATGAAAAGAATGAAGCAATAAGCCTCTGTCTGCATTTAGATAGTGATAATGAAATAATTAATTGGTCATTTCATCTTACTTTAGTAAAATGTTCTCTTATTGTTAGAAGTGAACATACTGAGGCGCTTCTAACTAGAAAAAGTAAATCAAGAATAACCTCTCGCGTATTAAAACCTATAAAGGAATACATAGAAGATTTAGATAAAATACTTGAAATTTCATGTTCATTCAGACAAAGACATATTTTGGAGGGTAAGGTTGAAATTCCTTCGCCACTCAATAATATAGAAGCTCTAAAAGAATTTTTTATTCACAATCCAGCTGAATATTCAAAAGGATATTTTGAATCATTAAATAAGGGAGATTGCCAAACTTACCTTTCGTCAATACTGTATGAAGCTAATTTAATATGGTTTAAACATTCAAATCAATATGGCTTAAAAAGCGCAGGATACATCTCAAAGGGAATAGATTACGTTAATGCAAATGAAATTATTAAATATTCAGAATTTATTGATAATGATATAGAGCTCAATGAAGATGGTAATTGCACATTTAGTCAAGTAATTAAATTATGTGGCGATGATAATAAAAAAAGAATCTTACATAAACTTCTAATTAATGAATTTAATAACAATGAAATAAGGTTGATATCTAAAAATATTGATAATGATGAATCAGAAAAATTATTTATTTCTCCATGGACAATTCCTGGATTTGACTTCACCAATCTTATAAACCAGTACTGTATTTTTAATATGATAATAAATGGTAAGAAATCAAAGAAAAATAATATTAATCCAATCAATATATCGGAAAGTAATTCATTAGACTTAGTAAATTGGGATATATTTAATTCGTCAATTTCAAAAAATCTAGAAATATTATTTAACAAATTTGTAATAGATAAACTTAATGAATTCAAGTACAAAGTGAACCAATACAAATCTAATATGATAAATATAAAAAAAGTAAGAAAAGCAGAAAAATTACTAGGTAATATTTATAGTGGTTTTATATTATCAGTGCAAACATACGGTTTCTTCGTTGAGATATCAGAACTAAATGTAGAGGGTTTAGTACACGTCAGCACTCTTAATAATGATTGGTATGAATACAGATCAAGGCAAAATCTATTGATTGGAAGAAAATCTAAAAAATCATATAAAGTTGGAGATGCAATAGAAGTTAAAATCATAAAAGTAGATATTCTTAAATATCAAATTGATTTAGAATTAACATAAATAAATGTCACTATATTTATTTTTGAAATATTAACCAAAAAATTTAAGATAACTTTTTTTGAATTATGTTTAAAAAAAAATATTTATTATTAACTCTTCTTTTAATAATAATTTTTCAAATTTTATTATACACAAATAATAATCAGAAGACTTCATTTAGATACTTTAAATGGACTCTCCAAGAAGTAAGTATAGGTAAATTAATCAGTATTTCTTTTTTTTCTGGTTTATTTGTAAGCACTTTATTGAATACAACTATTACTAGTACTAGTTTCAGAAAAAAAACCTTCGAAAATGTTGAAGATGATTTTGTATCTCGCAATAACGATGAAAATATGGAACCAAACCTTGAGATGCCGCCACAAAGAGATATTAGAGAAACTCAACCAACAATTTCTGTTAATTACAGAGTTGTCAAAAATATGAATGATACTAATTTTAAAAAAGATATAAATTATTCAAATCCAGATAATGAAGATGACTGGGATAATACTGATAATGATTGGTAGAAAAATAAATTAATTAAAAAAAATTTTTTAACTTATTATTTTTAACTTATAATAAGAAAAATGGATTTTTTTATGGAAGAAAATTTAGATAAAAATAATGAAGTAAATAATGAAATATCTGACAACACTACTAAATCAAAATCTGAGGAAATAAAAGAACTTAAATCAGAAAAAGTTATCAATATGGAATTAAATAATGGCGATTCTGAAAGTAATACTGCTTCTAAAGTTGTTACAAAAAATGAAATTGATATTCCCACCAAATCTATCCCTAAACCCAAAAAAGAACTGCCAATAGAGAAAAAGCCTTTCCAAGAATTTATTAACGTACATTTAATTCCTGCACTAAAGGAAGAGATTAATCAAAGAGGATTAGAAATAAAAAATATTAATCTCACAAACACCAATAGACCTATTGCTGGAGACAAATGTTGGGTAATAAATTGTGAAATTAAAGATACATGTAACTTTTGGTTATCCTTTGAGAAAGATGAAATTAGTTCATTAAAAAGTATTTCTTTATCAAAACCTAATCAAAAACCCAGCATTATTGAATCTTTTCTTATCGACGAAAAAAGAATTACCCTGAAGTTAATTATTTCAAGAGTACTTCAGAGATTGAATGGACAAAAGTTAATTGGAGTTAATTAAAGAAACAATAACACCAAGTTAACTTTTCCCTCGAAAATACAAATAATAGTAAATAATAGTATTAATAAATTAAATAAAAAATGACTCAATCAACTATTGAATCAAAAAATAAGAAAGATGTTAATAATGGGAAGATACCAGCGAAAGAAACAATTTTGTCTCCAAGATTCTACACAACAGACTTTGAGGCGATGGAAAATATGGATTTATCAATAAACGAGGAGGAATTGGAAGCTATATGTGAAGAATTTAGGAAAGATTACAATAGGCATCATTTTGTAAGAAATAGTGAATTTGAAGGTGCTGCAGAAAAATTAGATCCTGAAACAAGAGAGCTTTTTGTTGATTTTCTTGAGGGAAGTTGTACTTCTGAATTTTCAGGTTTTTTACTTTACAAGGAACTTAGCAAAAGGATTAAAGATAAAAATCCCCTTCTTGCTGAATGCTTTGCACATATGGCCAGAGACGAAGCTAGACATGCAGGTTTTTTGAATAAGTCAATGAGTGACTTTGGCCTACAGTTAGATTTAGGCTTTTTAACAGCCAATAAAGATTACACTTATTTCCCACCAAGAAGTATTTTTTACGCCACTTATCTATCTGAAAAAATAGGTTATTGGAGATACATAGCAATTTATAGGCATCTTGAAAAGAACCCAGATAGCAAGATTTTTCCACTATTTAATTACTTTGAGAATTGGTGTCAAGATGAAAATAGACATGGTGATTTCTTTGATGCATTAATGAAAGCACAACCACGTACCGTTAAATCATTAAGCCAAAAAATTACCATTGGGGGCTCTACCTTTACACATCCACTATTTGATTATTTTCATAGATTTAGATACTTTTTGAACAATCTTCCATTAACATCTAAGTTGTGGTCTAGATTTTTCTTACTTGCTGTATTTGCAACTATGTATGCGAGGGATTTGGGAATCAAGAAAGATTTCTACGCTTCTCTAGGATTAAATGCTAAAGATTACGACCAGTATGTTATCAACAAAACAAATGAAACTGCAGCTAGAGTTTTCCCTGTGGTAATGGACGTTTATGATAAATCTTTTTATGGAAGATTAGACAAAATAGTAGAGAATAATAAGGTTCTTTCCGATATTGCAAACAGTGATGGAAATAAAGTATCTAAAACTTTTAAGAAATTACCTAAATATTTATCAAACGGTTACCAGTTATTAAGACTATACTTATTAAAACCTCTTGATAGCAAAGATTTCCAACCTTCGATTAGATAATCTTTAATATAAAGAAGATTTATAAAGTCATATGCTTTCGTCACAAATCAAATTTAATGAAATCACTTTTGGTTGTTGCAATAAAGATTTATTAGAAGAAATTATTTTCTATGGGATGGGACTTGGGGCTGATTTTGTAGAAATATTTATAGAGAATACAGACAACTCAAGCGTTCTAGCTGAAGATGATTTCATTACAAGTGTAAGTCCATCATTTGGAAGGGGTGCTGGTATTAGAATCTTCAAAGATAAAAAGGATGGATTTGTAAGTACAAATGATTTAACAAAGAATGGCTTGATGAGGTCGGTATCACAAGCTATTGAGATGTTAGACATAACAGATAATAAAAATAGAGAAGTATTTAATGGTCTAGATAAACATAGGGACTATAGTTTATCCAAGAAAAAATGGATTAATGAAGTCCCATCGATTCATGAGATAAGTGAAAAACTATTAGTCAGCACAAAGGCTCTTAAAAAAAATAATAAAATAATAACTAGAAAAGGAAGCTACTCAAGAAATCTCCAAGAGGTAATCATAGCCTCTAGCGATGGAACCTATGTCTCAGATATTAGGTTATATCAAACAGTTGGACTCAACGTGATTGCTAGTGATGCCCAATATAGATCTAGTGGAAGTAGAAGATTTGGGTCGTCAGGAATGCCTAATGAATTCAGATTATGGGATCACGAAAAAGCAGCTAATGATGTATTCGAAAGCTCAATGAACATGCTATACGCAGATTATGTTGATGCTGGACAAATGCCTGTTGTATTAGCTAATAAATTTGGTGGTGTTATATTCCACGAAGCCTGCGGTCATTTACTTGAAACTACTCAAATAGAGAGAGGAACAACACCTTTTGAGAATAAATTGAATGAAAAAATTGCACATGAATCCGTAACAGCAATAGATGAAGGAATTTCAGAGGGATCCTTTGGTTCATTATCAGTAGATGATGAAGGTATGGAACCCGAAAAATCAGTTCTTATAAAAGATGGAATTTTAAAAAAATTCATATCTGACAGGGCAGGTGAATTGAGAACTGGCCATAAAAGAACAGGAAGTGGAAGAAGACAAAATTATTCTTTTGCTGCAGCTTCACGAATGAGAAATACTTATATAGCTAAAGGTGAGCACTCTAAAGAGGATTTAATCAATAGTATTAGTGATGGTCTTTACTGCAAATCAATGGGTGGTGGCAGTGTAGGTGCTACAGGACAATTTAATTTTGCAGTAGAAGAAGGATATCTTATTAAAAATGGAAAATTAACTAATCCAGTAAAGGGAGCAACTTTGATTGGTGAGGCTAAAGAAGTTATGCCAAAAATATCAATGTGCGGAAATGACCTCGAATTAGCTCCTGGATTCTGTGGATCCATCAGTGGAAGTGTCAACGTAACTGTAGGCCAACCTCATATTAAGGTTGATTCAATAACTGTTGGCGGAAGATAGGTTATGAATTCAAAAGAAATAACAACTCAAATCTCTGAAGCTGCAGATTCTCTAAATCTTAAAAAATGGGATTATGGTGCAAGCTTTTCTAATGATTATTCTGTGCAAGTAGATAAAGGTGAGGCTAAACAACTTAAGGCATCACAAAAGCAAATTTTAACTATAAGAGTTTGGAACGAATCTAATTTAGTTGGTATCACATCAACTAGTGATATAAGTGAATCTGGTATTAAAAAAGCTCTAAATCAGGCAAATATTGCATCTGATTTTGGCAACAAGAATGAGAGAACAGAATTCTCACCACTAGCCAAGGATCCTATTGAAGTTAAAGACTCAAAAAAAAGAAATCCTGTTGGTATAAAAAAATTACTTACTATTTTAAGAGAAGCAGAAGTAAAACTATTAGAAAGCCATGAATCCATAAAATCTGTTCCGTATAATGGTCTATCTGAGAGTTTTTATGAGAGAGTTTATGCAAATAGTGATGGTGCCTTTCGTAGTTATACCAAGAGTCAAGCTGCACTTTATTTATATGCAAGAGCAGAAGAAAAAAATAAGAAACCTCGTAGCTCAGGTTCTGTAAAACTTGGATATGGAGTTGAAGATATAGATATAGAGTCGTGTATTAAAGACGCTTCTAATAAAACAATTTCTCATTTAAATTATTCATCTATTAAAACTCATAAATATTTAATATGTTTTTCTCCTGAGTCTTTTTTAACGATCATTAATGCCTTTAGTTCAATGTTTAATGCTAGAAGCATTTTAGATGGAGTTAGCTTATCTAATAAAAATTCTATTGGAGAGAAACTATCTACAGAAGCACTTAATATTTATGATGATGGTCTTCACGAAAAGAATATTTCTTCATCACCATTTGATGGAGAGGGAACTCCTACGAAAAGACTATGTTTAATTAACAAAGGGAGACTTGAAAATTTTATGCATTCCGAATCAACTGCAAGAATATTTAAAACAATGCCCACAGGCCACGCTGGACTAGGATCAAAAGTCTCAGTATCCCCTGATTGGATAGTAGTTGAGAAATCAGAGGAGAACTCAAATCTAAAAACATCATTAGATCACTCTACTTATGAGGGAGAATTTGTTTATATTGAAGAATTAAATGCAATTCATGCTGGTGTAAGAGCAAGTCAAGGTTCATTCTCTCTGCCATTTGATGGATGGCTCTATAAAAACGGTAAAAAAATCTCAATAGAATCTGCAACTGTAGCGGGGGATATCAAATATCTTTTGAAGAATATAGTAAATATTGAATCAAACCAAGAAGTTACAACAAGTGGAATTTCTCCACATATATGGGTAGATGAATTATCAATAACAGGTGACGCGTGAGAATTATATTCTGGGGAACACCTGAATATTCAATTGCGAGCCTTGATATTTTTATTAAATCTAAGCACGAGGTAATTGGAGTAGTTAGCCAACCCGATAAGAAAAGATCTAGGGGAAATAAATTAATATCCTCACCTGTTAAAAGCTTTGCCGAACAAGAATCTATAAAAATTTATACACCAAAAAAAATCAGGGGAAATATAGATTTTATAAATGAACTTAAATCACTATCTTGTGATCTATTTATCGTTATAGCTTACGGGAAAATATTACCCAAAGAGATATTGGAAATCCCAAAATTTGGATGTTGGAACGCGCATGCTTCATTACTTCCAAGATGGCGTGGTGCAGCCCCAATCCAATGGTCACTAATAAAAGGCGATGAATTTACTGGTGTAGGAATTATGAAAATGAATGAGGGACTAGATACTGGTGACTTATTATTGGAAGAAAAAATTAAAATTGGTGATGAAGATAATTTAAATACACTATCGGAAAAACTTAGTATTTTATCTGCAAAATTATTATTATATGCCACATCACTAATCGGAGAAAATATTTATAAAAATACTAATTCTCAATTAACAAAGCAAAATTCCCTTGGGAGAGAAATTACATACGCAAGAATGATTGAAAAATCAGACTTTAAAGTTGATTGGGATAATGAGGCAATTGAAATTTCTCAAAAAATAAAAGGATTATACCCTCGAGCAAATACAACTTTTAGAGGTAAGAACCTAAAAATACTTAAAATCAAAGTTTTGAGCAATGATGAAATTAAAAATAAAAAATACCTTTTCATGGGCAATTATTCAAGACCAGGTATTATTCTTGCTGTAATAGAAAATGAAGGGATAATAATATCAACTAAAAATGATCCGGTTATTTTGTTAGAAGCAAAACTTGAAGGCAAAAACATTTCTAGCAAAAAGCAATTGATACAACAGTTAAAGCCATCAGTAGGTGAATATCTCTCAGATTAAGTTTTAGATTCTTTTTTAGAGAATCCCCAAATGAAGGCAAAAAGAATCAAAAAATAAAAATAATAGTCTGGAAGAATGGATTCTTTAATTAACGTATTTAGTAAAAGTTTAATCCCCACTATTAAAATTGCTACGTAACCGGCTGTTTCTAATCTAGAAAATATATCCAGAAGTTTTAGAAAAATCCCCGATGTAAATCTTAAGGCTAATACTCCAATCACTGCTCCAAATATAATTAATATGTATTGATCACTGATAGCTACTGCAGTAGTGATACTATCTATTGAAAAAGCAAAATCAGTAATTGAAAGAAGCGCTACAACCCTTAAGAACCTAGAATTATTTTTATTATTATCTCTCCCATTTTCTGTGTTTTCTATATCTGAACTTAAAAAAACATTTGAGAAGAATAAGTATATTAAATAAAAACCAGCAAAAACTCTAATAAGAACAAACTTTAGAAGAACATTAGATAATATGATCAGAATAATCCTAAATAATAAAGATATTGTTATGCCAATATTTAAGGCTCTTGACCTTAATTCTGAACTGTCGAGAGATTTAGTAAGAGAAGCTAGTGCGACAGCATTATCCGCCGATAATAATAATTCTAGAGCAATTAATATTGGTAAAAGTGTAAAGATTTCGTACCAACTATCTACCTGATCTAGTGTGGGTATAAAAGAATTTATTGCAGCTGAATCCATCAAATATTATTCACAATCAGTATAAAATCTAATATAATATATCGGATATTTGTAATCAAGATTGATAACTATAAATGAGTTTAAATACTTTAGTTAATTACATTTCGAACTCACAAATTACTTCTGAATTAATAAAAAGAATTTCAAAAAATAATGAATTAAATATTGTTGGGTCAAGTAGATATGCAAAATCAATAATCTTAGATAGCATCGCAAAAAAAGAGGAAAAAAATATATTATTAATTTGTCCTAATGTAGAAATTGCCTACAAATGGATTGGTTATTTTGAAAGTATAAATGATAAAGCAGTTTTATATTATCCTCCAACAGAACATCTACCATACTCCTCAATTAATAAATCCAAAGAGATTGAATTTAGTCAGCTTACTGTTTTATCCAAATTAATAAAAAAAGAGAAAAATGAACTTAATATTGTTGTATCAACAGAAAGATCACTACAACCTCATCTAATAAATAAAAACTTATTAATTGAAAACAAGTTAGATTTGCAAAAAGGGGTTCAAATCGAGATTCAAGAATTAGCTAATAAACTTACTTTGCTTGGTTATACGAAGGATAATGTAACTTCAACAGAGGGATTCTGGAGTAGGAGAGGGGAAATAATAGATATTTATCCTGTCAATAATGAGTTTCCTATAAGATTAGAATTTTTTGATAATGTAATTGAGAAGATAAGAGAATATGACCCCCATACACAGAAAACATTAGAAAGTATCAATAATATTGAAATAATACAGGCTGGATTTGATTTGCTAATAAAAGATAAGTTAAATAATTTTTCTAAGAACGGTATCTTTAATTCAGATGATATAAATAAAAATAATCTTGATCGTTATTTAGGAATAATTGAAAAACAACCCTCAAATATAATAGATTTTATTGATAAAGAAACAATTCTTGTAATTGATGAATTAGAAGATTGTACGAAATTTGCAAATAATTGGTATCTAGATTCAGAAAGTAATTTTGATAATTGTGAGTATGAATTAAATGAGAACCTTAAAAATAATGATATTAATTTAGACGTTAAACCTAATTTACATTTAAAGTTTGACAAAATATTAAATTCACTAAGAAATTTTAATTTGATAAAATTTTATGAATTTGAATCTAAAGTAAATATTAATAATAAATTTTTATTAAATGATAAAAGAATAAATTCATACTCTAAAAATATAGGTAAATTATCCAATGATATAAATAAAAATATAAAAAATAATGAAAAAGTATGGATATTATCAGCACAGCCATTGAGAACTAGGACTTTACTTTTTGAGCACGAATGTAATACAAACTTCTTAAACAATCCTAATAATATTGATGAAGCATTTAAGTCAATTAATAATTCAACTCCTTTAATTTTAAAAAATAAGAACAATTACGAAATCGAAGGTTTTTATCTTCCGATATGGAAAGTTGTCCTGATAACAGATAAAGAATTATTTTCACAACAATCTCTTTTTAATAATGTATTCATAAGAAGAAAAAAAAGAAGTTTAAATTCAAATATAAATGTAAATAAAATTAGTCCCGGTGATTTTATAGTTCATAAAAATCATGGAATAGGAAAATTTTTAAAAATAGAAAAAATAAATATAACTGGAGATTCAAGAGATTATTTAGTCATTCAGTATCAGGATGGGAAGATAAGTGTTGCCGCTGATCAACTTGGTAGTGTAAACAGATATAGATCAAGTGGAAAAATAAAGCCAAAAATAAATAAATTAGGAGGGACCGAATGGGAAAGAATAAAAGATAAAAATAAGAAACAAATCAAAAAAGTTGCAGTCGATATTTTGAAACTTTATGCAAAGAGAGAAAAATTAAAGGGATACATTTACCCAAAAGATGGTCCTTGGCAAGATGAATTAGAGGAATCATTCCCTTATCAACCAACACCTGATCAAATTACTGCTGTAGAAGAAATAAAATCTGATATGGAAAGCGAAAAGCCAATGGATAGGCTAGTTTGTGGAGATGTAGGATTTGGCAAAACAGAAGTAGCTGTACGGGCTATTTTTAAGGCTATTACATCAGGTAAACAGGTAATATTACTAGCACCAACAACAATCCTAGCTCAGCAACATTGGAGAACAATAAACAATAGATTTTCACCTTACCCAATAAAAGTATCATTACTCAATAGATTCAAAACCGTTAATGAAAGAAAGGAAATCTATGCAGGCTTGAAAAATAACAAAATTGATTTAGTTGTAGCTACGCACCAAATTTTAGGAAAAGAATTAGAAATTAAAAACTTAGGACTACTTGTTATTGATGAAGAACAAAGATTTGGAGTAAGGCAAAAGGAGAAAATTAAAAAAATCAAAACCAACATAGACGTTTTAACTCTCTCGGCGACTCCAATTCCAAGGACTCTTTATATGAGCTTATCTGGGCTAAGACAAATGAGCTTACTTAATACTCCTCCTCCATCAAGAAGATCAATAAAAACATATTTATCTGAAATAGATATGGATGTTATAAGAACTGCCATTAATCAAGAACTTGATAGGGGAGGTCAAATTTTTTATGTTCTTCCAAGAATTTCTGATATTGATCAAGCTGTAAATAAATTAAAAAATATGTTTCCAAGCTTAAAATTTATTGTTGCTCATGGGCAAATGAACGAAACAGAGCTTGAAAATGCAATGATTGCCTTTAATAATGGAGAAGTAGATCTAATGATATGCACAACAATAATTGAAAGTGGATTAGACATTCCTAAAGTAAATACAATTATTATTGAAGATTCTCACAAATTTGGCCTTTCACAACTTTATCAACTTAGAGGAAGAGTTGGTAGAAGCGGTGTACAAGCGCATGCTTGGTTATTTTTTCCAAATATAAATAAAATTAATGACGCTGCAAAACAAAGATTGAAAGCTATAAAAGACTTTTCAGAACTTGGAAGTGGCTACCAACTTGCAATGAAAGATATGGAAATAAGGGGTGTTGGTAGTTTACTAGGAGAAGATCAAAGTGGAAAGGTAAATGCTATTGGATATGATTTATATATAGAAATGCTCCATGAGGCTATTTCAGAAATCAGTGGGCAAGAAATACCAGAAGTTAGTGACACACAAATTGATCTACCAATAAATGCATTTATACCTGCAACTTGGATATTAAACAGAGATGAGAAGCTTGAAGCTTACAAATCTGCTACAGAATGTTCTAATGATAATGAATTAACTGAATTAGCTACAGACTGGATTAATAGATATGGAACTTTGCCTAAGCCTGTCGAGTCATTAATAATGTTAATGAGACTAAAATTACTCGCTAAGAGATGTGGTTTTAACAAAATTAAACTAAAAAAACCAAATATCGTTATAGAAACAAAATTAAAAAAAGCTACCTTTAAAATACTTAAACGTACATTACCAAATAGTGTTCAAAATAAATTTAATTTTGATGAAGGGGAACAATGGTCCTTGATAACTATAAGAGGTTTAGGAGTTACTGAAATTCAAAATCAAATTGATCAATTATTATATTGGTTTGGCTTATTTATTGAAGAAATAAAAAATTTTAAGCAAGATCTATTATTTAAGTAAGAATAAATTATTAAAAAATTATTTAAAAACCGCGAAAAAGTTTAATTTCGGCTAGGTTTATAAAAATTTAATTTTCTACATGGGTGAATATATAGACGTCGGAGTTCAAAGTTCAATTTTACCTCTAACAATTGTATTGTCATCACTAGTTTTGGGAATTTATGCACTTTTAGGAGTCGAGACAGAAAACGATGATGATGATTCAGATTCTGGAAGTGGCGGTCTCATGCAACCAATTTGAGATTATTTATAATTTATAATTCTAGTTTTTCTACTAGCAATCCTGACTATCCTATTGAAAATTCCTATAAATAAAATCAAGGTTACAAGATAAGAAATAAAAATAAAAAGTACCAAAAATACATCAGATAAGTTTGAAAAGAGATCAATAATTAATAAAAATATTCTATTTAAAGCTGTTGGGACATTTTGTAGAAGCGAACTCTTATTAGGTATTAAATAATTTATATAAATTAAAAAAAGACCGGAAATAAACATTAAAACAGATTCGATAAATAGTCTCTTTTTAGGCTTTCTTCTTAAACTTAATTTTTTTTTAAAAATATATTTACCAGACTTCTTATTCAAATTAGGGATGTTTAAATCTGCCATACATCAAAACTCAAAGAATAAATTAATAATTTACTTTGAAAAGAAAATTATCCTATACTATCGTTTTTACAGTTATGATGCTATAAGGGGATTATTTTGGATTAACTAGTTCATTTTTTTCGTTATTTTCAAGTGGATTATAAAAATAAATAAGAGTCGAGGAAAGAAGAGCTAAAGAGCAAATTGAGATGAAAGGAGGTATAAAAAAATTTAGAAATTTAACTTTATTTTTAAATGAAAAATTTACCTTTTTAGGATCATTATTAAAAACAGAAGATTTTTTTATCTTAACTTCAGATGATTCATTTAACTGATCAAAACAATTAACAATATCAGACAATAATGAATTGCCAATCTTTATAATTAATGGTTTAACATCTGGCTTAGAGCTTTTGAGAACAATATTATGAAGGTGGAGATTCTCAGCTTTTATATCTATCAATTTGGACTCATATAATGGGATTTTATTAGTTATTAGAAGATTTGAATATATATAAAATGCATCCATAATTTGAACTAAATGGTCAATTTTGCCTTCAATAAGTGGTTTACCAATAATCTTTAAATTCCATTCTGAAATTATTGATATTTGAACATTATTTTCATTGTTTGAATAATCAGGTAATCCTATTATTTCAAGACTAACTGAAGATTGATGAAACGATAATTTATTCTGCAGCATATTAAAAATTAACTAGAAAATTCTTTAACTTTTTATTACCGTCATTAGAAATACAAAACGCTAACATTAACAAAGATTTTATGATTATTCCATCATTTTCAGTTTGATTTAAAAGCTTTTTAACTCTCATACTATTTATATTAAATCTTTCTTTAATTAACTCTATAAATCTTTTTTGAAAATCGTTCCAGACAACTGGATTCTTCTTAGAATCTTCTCTAGAGTTAAGTATCTCTCTAATATAAGGATATAAATATTTAGACATTTCAACAGTTATAAGTATTAAGGCATCAAATTCATCTGATTTAATATTGTTATTAATATAAGATTTTCTCAAGGGATTATTATTCCTTAGTTTCCAAATAGTAATTTTATTTGGCAAAAACTCATTTAAGTTGAGTCTATTTGATAAAGCATAAAAAGAGTCAATACCATTTAAATCTATGGTCTCGAGTATTAGTATTAATAAATCAAGCTTTTCTATAGATCGCCTTGATACCTTATTTACTTTAGTTAAAACAGTAATTGTTCTCTTTTAAAATATTATTAAATTATAACAGAATTATCATTAGATTTTTTGAAATAAAAATGAATATAACTTATCTAGTTCTTCAATAGTTAGCATTCCATAACTCCATAATAATATTGGTAATGGAGTGTTATTTTTTATAGATAATTTTATGCCAAGTTCAATAGTAGATTCATCTAAACCTAATACATTGAATAAATAAGTTATCATTTCTTTAGATAAATTATTATTCATGAATTCTATTTAATACTTGAGTAAATGAGAGATTTAGTCATTTGATTTAGAACTAATTTTCTAGTAAAAAGAAATTTATTTAAAAGTAAAAATGAAAATTTCCTAATTGGAAATAAAAAAACGTTTCTATTAGCAAAAATTGAAATCAATGAGTCAGTTATAAAAATAGTGAAGATAATATCTAAAATCCTGCTAGAAAAATATTTAAATTTAAATAATATCAATTGCATTTTAGTAGTAGCATTATTTTTATTAAAAAGATCATAGATAGTATTAACATCTCTCCAACAAGTATTTAGACCCTGACCACCAACAGGATGAAATGTATGAAATGCATCTCCTACAAAAACTAATTTTTTAAAATTTAAAAATGGTAGATTTAAAGATAATGAAACAGGAAAAATATTAAATTCACCAATTATTTGGTCCAACTTAAATCCATTTGGCAAGATTGTTGATAAATTGTCCATTAAAAAATTCTTGTCAGAATTTAACCTTTCAATTGCCTTAAATGTACTGGAAGTCCAAATTACTTGATATAAGTTTTTTTCTAAAGGTAATAATGCAAGAGGGCCTTCTTTTCTAAAAATTTCATAAGCTCGCTTTTCACAATGACCTCTAAGAGAAACTTTAAAAGTTAAACAAGACTGACTATAAGATTTTTTTATATCTACAAAATCTATGGATTTTTTATCAAGTGAGTTTGCCCCTGTTGAAAAGAATTGATAATCAAATAATATTTTTTTACGTAACAATCTCTGTGGTGTCATAAAAAAAATATTTTCATAGTTATCAATCTCTTGAAAAAATACGTTCATAAGATCCGAATGTCTAACTACCCAGCCAATATTTTCAGCAGAACTTATATCATCATCTAAGTCAGAAGTACATAAGTTGGTAAAAGAAGAAGTTACGCTATCTGAAATTGAAAGGGTATCGAAGCCAAATAAAAATGGTTCTAATTTTTCCCAAAGTCTGAATTTAGATAAGATTTTTCTTGTTGAGTGAGTTATTGCATAAGTTTTATCTTTATCAATTAATCTATCTTTTGTTAATAAATCAGTTAAAAAAATATTGCAATCAAATTTTGAAAGTACAATTGAAAGTAATAAACCTGTGGGACCTGATCCAACAATTTTAAAATTGAGTTTGTTTTTCATCAAATTATATTTCATCAACTATCTATTCAAATAAATATAGCAAATTTCCTCAAATGCTGGTCTTAATAAATAGGGGTACTCACCAACCCATAAGTTAGTTTCAGGAAGCCATGCATCGGTCAAATAAAAATCTCTGTCAAAATTACGGTTATTAGATGTTATTAAACATCTAATACTCGAACCCACCCTAATTTGACTATGCTTATTTTCCATAGGAAAACTTAATTTTTCCAAATAACCATCTTCATCTTCTAATTCAAGTACTAACCAAGTTCTTTTGTTTTCGATAACTTCTAATCGACCTTGCCTATTAGATTGTTCTCTTGAACTTTCAATCTTTTCTGTTTTATAGATATCTGATACGTAGCCATCAAATATAGAAAAAAATTTATATTTTCTTAACTGCAAATTTTTTCTACTTGATTCAAGAATTGGGCCCCAGATGATATACAAAAAGAAACCTACACATAAGAATAACCAGAAATTATTAGTTTGATCTCCAGTCGAACTAATAATTAATGAGATAAATCCACCAATTGAAGAAATTATTACTCTTTGAAGAATTTTTCTCGGATTCCCCAACGCGTACTTAAATTGACTTCCTGTACCAACTGCAGGAATTAGTTTTGAAATTTGACTTGAATTAATTGGAATTATCATTTTAAAAAATCAATTTTTCAAGTCCGTAAACTAAAATTTCATAATTACCAATTTTTTTAATAGCCTGTAAAACTCCTGGCATATATGCCTTTCTATCAATAGTGTCATGCTTAATTGTGTAGGTTTCACCAGGAGATCCCATAATTACTAACTGATGAGCGAGTAATCCTGGTAATCGTACAGAATGTATATTAATTCCTGAATCTCTGAGCCCACCCCGTACACCTTTCAATGACTCAGACTCGTTTACTAAATTCTGATTAAATTTCTTTGGATATTCTTCAATCATTTCTGCAGTTTTTATACAAGTCCCACTAGGAGAATCAGCTTTTTGATTATGGTGCATTTCTATTAATTCAATATTGTCATAAAACCTTGCAGCTACAGATGCCGCCTGCTGAAGAAGAACCATACCTACTGAAAAATTAGGAATTATTGCACAACCAACCGATGCTTTCTCAGCAAAAACAGACAAATCTTGTATTTGCGAAGGGCTGAGACCTGTAGTTCCTACTACTGGTGATACACCATATGCAATAGCTGATCTGGTATTTTCATATACAGAATCAGGATGAGTAAAATCAACCAGCACAGGTTTGATTTTTTCATTTCTATAATTTTGACTGACAGAACACAAAGTTCCTTCAAAATCATTTGAAACAAAAACATCACAATTTTTCACCTTCAATAATTCAGAAATATTTGAGCCATTGTTCTTTTCGTTTATGTCGATTGCTGCAACAAGTTCACAATCATTAGAATTTAAAACAGTATTAACAACTTCGCTACCCATTCTGCCTAAAGCTCCGGATACTAGTACTGGTATGGGTTTTTTAGAATTTTCAATCATTTTTTTAAAAAATTTTTTTTTAAAGGTTGTTACACGCTATTTATATTGCACACAATAACGTCTTTTCATTCGTAGGCTGGTAGAAATACTTAAAGAAAATCAATGTTTACGCAGGTCCGCTCAGCAAACCGCAGAGTATCTCCTGTTGAGGATAACAAACACAAAGTTGTAATAAAAGCAGTTTATGTTGTCCTTGAGCCACAATACCAAAATTCCTTAACGGAAGCTGCAAAGTCAATAAATAAAATGAATGGTCCAATAGGTATAGACCTTAGCGGCTATCTTATTGAAGAACTTAGGAATGATAGTAATTTTGAAGATTTTAAAGAAGATATAGCTAATGCGGATATATTCGTTGCTTCTCTAATTTTCATTGAAGACCTTGCTCAAAAAGTGGTTGATGCAGTATCTCCATTTAAAGACAAACTTAAAGCATCAATTATTTTCCCCTCCATGCCAGAGGTAATGAGATTAAATAAGCTAGGTTCATTTAGTATGGCCCAACTTGGTCAATCTAAAAGTATTATTGGAGATTTAATAAAAAAGAAAAAAGAATCTGATGGAGCAAGTTTCCAAGATTCAATGTTGAAGTTATTAAATACACTACCTTCAATACTTAAATATTTACCAGTAGAAAAAGCTCAAGATGCTAGAACATTTATTCTTAGTTTTCAGTATTGGTTAGGTGGTACCACTGAGAATTTAAAAAACTTCTTGTTAATGATTTCTGAAAAGTACGCTGTTTCAGAGATCATAAAAGATCAAATAGAAGAATTCAAAATTCAAGACCCTGAAACATTCCCAGATTTAGGAATTTGGCATCCTCTTGCTCCTTGCATGTTTGAAAGCCTTAAAGAATATCAAAATTGGGAAAATAATAGGAAAGATATAAATCCTAAAAATGACAAAACTCCAACAATAGGCTTAGTTCTTCAAAGGAGTCATATCGTTACGGGAGATGATGCTCATTACGTTGCTGTTATTCAAGAATTGGAATACAGAGGTGCGAGAGTACTACCTATCTTCTGTGGAGGTTTAGATTTTTCTAAACCAGTTAATGAATTTTACTATGATTCCATAAATAAGGATCAACCTATAGTAGATGGAGTTGTATCTCTAACAGGATTTGCACTAGTTGGTGGGCCAGCAAGACAAGATCATCCTAAAGCTATTGAAGCCCTAAAAAGGTTAAATAGACCATATATGGTTGCACTTCCATTAGTCTTCCAAACAACACAAGAATGGGAAGATAGTGATCTAGGTTTACACCCTGTTCAGGTAGCACTTCAGATTGCAATTCCAGAGCTTGACGGTGCTATTGAACCTATTATTCTCTCAGGTCGTGATGATGCTACAGGTAAAGCGCATACGCTCCAAGATCGAGTTGATGTCATAGCTGAAAGAGCAATAAAATGGTCAACTTTAAGGGTTAAACAAAGAAAGGATAAAAAATTAGCCATCACAGTATTTAGTTTTCCACCAGACAAAGGAAATGTTGGTACGGCAGCATACTTAAATGTTTTTGGTTCGATTTATAGAGTACTTCTTGAAATGAAATCGAAAGGATATCAAATAGATGAACTTCCAAGTAATTCAAAAGAATTAATGGAAAAAGTAATTAACAATCCCGAAGCAATGGATGGCTCTCCTGAGTTAAATATTGCTCATAAGATGTCAGTTAAAGAATACGAAGAGTACACACCATATTCACAAAGACTTGAAGAAAATTGGGGTAAACCTCCTGGGAACCTTAATAGTGATGGACAAAACCTTCTTATCTATGGAAAACATTTTGGAAATGTTTTTATAGGAGTTCAACCTACATTCGGTTATGAAGGAGATCCTATGAGATTGCTCTATTCAAGAAGTGCTAGTCCTCATCATGGTTTTGCTGCTTATTACACCTATGTAGAAAAAATCTGGGGGGCTGATGCTGTTCTTCATTTTGGAACTCACGGCTCACTTGAATTTATGCCTGGGAAACAGATGGGCATGAGTGAAACTTGCTATCCAGATTCTCTCATTGGATCATTGCCTAATTTGTATTACTATGCTGCGAATAATCCATCTGAAGCAACAATTGCGAAGAGAAGAGGATATGCTTCAACTATTAGTTATCTGACTCCTCCAGCGGAAAATGCAGGACTCTACAAAGGACTCAAAGAACTAAGTGAACTTGTTGGTTCTTATCAACAATTAAGAGAAAATAGCAGGGGTATTCAAATTGTTAATGCAATAGTTGAGACTTCTAAACAATGTAACCTTGATAAAGATGTAGAGCTTCCTTCAAAAGACATAGAAGAACTTTCAATAGATGAAAGAGATTTATTTGTTGGGAATGTCTATAAACAGTTGATGGAAATTGAAAGTAGATTGTTACCTTGCGGTCTTCATACTATTGGAGAAGCTCCAACAGCTGAAGAAGCTGTTGCAACACTTGTAAATATTGCATCTTTAGAGAGAGAACAAGAAGGATTAAGATCTCTTCCTGGATTACTCGCGGAATCCATCGGTCTAACTATTGAACAAATTTATGATGGTAATAATAGAGGTGAACTTAAATTTGTAGAGTTAAATGAAAAAATCATAAAAACATCAAGAGAGTCGATTTTTGCGATGGTCAACTCTTTAAAAATTGTTAATGGCAGAGTTTATTTAGAAAAATCACTTCTTTCCAAACTTTTCGATTTACTTAAAGTTTTTGGTTTAAATCTACCCACCCCTTGGCTAAGAGTATGCAGATTAAACGGATTTAATGAAGTTAACCAGAAGGAATTAAATAAATTATTTGATTACTTACTTTTCTGTCTGGAACAGGTCTGCGCTGACAAAGAAATGGATAGCCTCATTAAAGCACTAGATGGAAATTATGTTTTACCTGGTCCAGGTGGAGATCCTATAAGAAATCCAGGCGTTTTACCAAGTGGTAAAAATATCCATGCGCTTGATCCTCAGTCAATCCCAACTACAGCAGCAGTAGCTGCAGCAAAGTCTGTTGTTGACAAATTAATTGAAAAACAAAAAGAAGAGCAAGGAACTTGGCCTGAAACAATAGCTTGTGTTTTATGGGGTACTGATAACATCAAAACTTACGGAGAATCACTGGCACAAATCTTATGGTTTGTTGGGGTAAAACCAAAACCAGATTCTGTTGGAAGAATTAACAAACTAGAATTAATCCCTTTAGAAGAATTAGGTAGGCCAAGAATAGATGTAGTAGTTAACTGTTCAGGAGTATTTAGAGATCTATTTATTAATCAAATGGCATTAATAGATCAGGCAGTCAAATTAGCAGCTGAAGCTGATGAACCATTGGAATCTAATTTTGTAAGGAAACATTCACTAGAACAAGCAGAAAAAGAAGGTACTTCTATCAGAGAAGCTTCAGCGAGAGTATTCTCTAATGCAAGTGGAAGTTACAGTTCAAATGTTAATTTAGCCGTAGAAAATTCAACATGGGAGGAAGAAAATGAATTACAAGAAATGTATTTATCTCGCAAAACATATGCCTTTAACGCCGATAATCCAGGTGAGATGAATCAAAAAAGAGAGGTATTTGAGTCAGTCATGAAAACAGCAGATGTTACATTTCAAAACCTTGATTCTTCAGAGATTTCATTAACAGATGTAAGTCATTATTTTGATTCTGATCCAACAAAATTGATCAAGACATTAAGAGATGACGGAAAAGAACCAAGTAGCTACATAGCTGATACAACAACTTCTAATGCTCAAGTTAGAACACTTGGAGAAACTATCAGATTAGACTCAAGAACAAAACTTTTAAATCCTAAGTGGTATGAAGGTATGCTCAAATCTGGCTACGAAGGAGTTAGAGAACTTTCTAACAGACTTAATTACACCCTTGGTTGGAGTGCGACAAGTGGTCAAGTAGATAATTTTGTATATGAAGAAACTAATGAAACATTTATAAATGACGAAGAGATGAGGAAAAGATTAATGGATCTTAATCCTAATAGTTTCAGAAGAATTGTTGGAACGTTGCTAGAAGTCAATGGTAGGGGATATTGGGAAACTTCAGATGAGAATATAGAACAGTTGAAAGAACTATACCAAGAGGTAGAGGATAAAATCGAAGGAGTTAAAGAATAATTAATTTATTATTTTCTGTAAATTTTATCTGCTACTTTCAGGATTTGATAATTTAGTTTGACGTTGTGAACTCTCACAATGTCAATATTAAATTGAGAACAAAGACAACTTATTGCAAGTGTTCCTATGTCCCTTCCTTTTGGATTTTTCTCATTCAAAATTTCTCCTATAAATCTCTTCCTAGATGCACCTATCAAAATTGGCAAATTCCATTTTTTAAATTCATCTAAGTTTCTCAAGATTTCCAAATTATGATTGATATCCTTTGAAAAACCTATTCCAGGATCCACTATTATATTTCTTTCAGATATATTTTTTTCTAAAGCATTCTTTATTAAATTATCAAGCGAGCACTTAACATCATTCAATACATTCTGGTAATTAGAGAGTTGATTCATGTTTTGACTATTACCACGACTATGAGTTATTACGAATGGACAGTTGAATTTTGATACAACATCCAAAATTTTTATATCTCTTCTTCCTCCCGTGACATCATTTATCCAATCAGCACCATTTAAAAGAGCTTCGTAAGCCACTTCAGAATTAAAAGTATCAATAGAAATTAAAACATCTGGAAATTCAGATTTTATTAATTTTAGATATGGGATCAATCTTTTAATTTCTATACTAGATCCAACTTCTTCAGCCCCAGGTCTCGTACTTTGAGCACCAAGATCAACAACATCAACACCATTACTCAAGAAATGATTTACTTGACCCAAAACTTTTTTTGAAGTATTTAATTCCCCACCATCACTAAATGAATCAGGAGTTAAATTAATAACTCCCATAATCGAAGTTTTTTGGCCCCAGTCTTTTGGCCATGGATTTTTCTTATTGATAATTTGCAATTCTTGCGAAACTATTCGGATCTAATGAAGCCCCTCCAACTAACACCCCATCTATATCACTCATAGACATGATTTCGTCAATATTATTAGGTTTGACAGATCCTCCATATTGAATAATTACATCATCAAAACCTATTAATTTCCTAATCAAAGAACATATCTTATTAGCGTCTTCTGCCTCACATGTTTTACCAGTGCCGATAGCCCATATTGGTTCATAGGCAACAATTAAATTAGATGGGTCTGTATTTTCTAATCCTTGTTCAACCTGTCTAGTAATAACTCTATCAGCTTCTCCTCTCTCTCTTTGTTCTAATGTTTCTCCTACACAAACTATTGGAGTAAGTCCACTAGCTTGAGCAAAAACTGCTCTTTTATTAATTTGTTCATCACTTTCACTAAAATATTTCCTTGGTTCACTATGTCCAACAATTGCATATGAGACACCATGTTCAATAAGCATTTTTGGAGATATTTCTGCAGTAAATGCTCCTTGATCTTCCCAATGAATATTTTGGCTAGAAATTTCTAAATAATCAAAATCAGAATGATCAGAAAAGGTTGAAATAGCTGTAAAAGGTGGAGCAATAACAACTTTACGATCGTCTTTAATATTTTTTATTAAAGGAATAAACTCTTCTAAATAGGATTTAGCTTCAGCACAAGTCATGTGCATTTTCCAATTACCAGCAATTACAGAATTTCTCAAAATACTATCTCCAAGAAAAATATACTAATACAAAGTGAGTTGAATACGCTAACTATTCAAAAATTAATTCATTTTTTAGAAATATTACTTTATCTCCCTTGTTTAATTTCCTTCCTCTCCTAGTCTCAATTGCACCATTAACCTTAACAGAACCGGATTTAATAAAAATTTTTGCTTCGCCACCAGAAGATACCAAATTTTTCCATTTTAAGAATTGATCCAATTTCATTGTTTTTTATACCCAAAGATATTGATAAAGTAGGATAAACATTTAAATATATAATATCTTGAGGCTAATACCACCAGTCAGACCATATTCAAATAGGTTTATCAAGGGTTTTATATGCATGCTTATTTACGTAGCTTGTTGGCCTTTATTAGCTTATTTAGCTGGAAATTTAATACCAGCAATTGGGTCAGGTGATCTTTCAAAAGTTTCTAGCATAATAATTAAGTCTTTATTTGTATTTTTAGTTCAGAAAACTGCTCAATTTGGACAGGATGTATTCATAGCAAAACCATCCTTAGAAATTAGTGAAGTTATGAGAGGAAATTTATTTAGCAGAATTCAAAAAATAAAGATGAATTCTGTTGAAAATATTTCAGCCGGGGACATCACATATAGACTTACAGAAGATGCAGACAGGGTAAGCGAAGTTATTTATAAAACTGCTCAAGATACTATTCCATGCACTTTACAGTTGTTAGCGGTAATAATCTACATGTTTTATTTAGACTGGTCACTAACAGTATCAACATTCGTTTTAGCACCATTGATTATTCTTTCAGTTAACAGTTTTGGAAGAAGAGTTTTAATAGCATCTGAAAAAAGTCAAGAATCAACAAGTAATTTAGCTGGTTTAATAGGTGAATCTATAAATGGAATGTCTACGATAAGAGCTTTTGCTGCAGAAAATTGGATTGAGAAAAGATTTTATAAAAGATTAAGTACAAATAAAAAAGCAAAATATAAAACATTGAAACTACTTGCATTTCAACATCCAGTTGTAGGATTTGTTGAAGCATTTGGAATATTAGCAATATTAGGTTTAGGAGCCGCAAGAATCAATCTAGGCCTTCTAACAAGCGAAGAATTTAGTAGTTTTTTTGCTGCAATATTAATGCTTATTGATCCAATAAGCCATGTGAGTACAAATTTTAATGACTATAAGCAGGCAGAAGCCTCAATAAAAAGGTTAAAAAACATAAATCAAGAACCTGTCGAAGATGATAAAGAAAATTTACGAAGGCTATCCAATTTTGAAGGCAAAATAAGTTTCAAGAAAGTATATTTCGCTTACAAAAAAGATAATCAAGTACTTAAAAATATCAATTTAGAAATCAAAAGAGGTGAAGTCACAGCCTTTGTTGGAGCTTCTGGGGCTGGCAAAAGTACAATGTTGGCTTTGATATTAAAGTTTTTATCTCCAAATAATGGGGACATTTTTATAGATGATAAAAATCTCAAAATATTAAATACAAAAGATATTAGAAAAAATATTGCATTAGTACAACAACAGCCTTTTTTATTTTCAGGAACAATTATTGATGTAATAAGAATGGGCAGAAATTTCACCAAAGAAGAAGTTATAGAATCAGCAAGAATAGCAAACGCTCACAACTTCATTCAAAAGCTTCCTGAGAAATATGAAACTAAGATAACTGAAAGAGGATCAAATTTCTCGGGGGGGCAGATCCAGAGGATAGCAATTGCAAGAGCAATACTTGGAAACCCATCAGTTCTTCTTTTAGACGAGGCCACAAGTGCGTTAGATGCAGAATCAGAATCTGAAGTCCAAGAAGGACTTAATAGAGCGATGAAAGATAGAACAGTTATCGTAATTGCTCATAGATTAGCTACTACTCAAGAGGCAAATAAAATAGTTGTTTTCGATAAAGGTGAAATTATTGAAGTTGGGAAACACATAGATTTGATCAATAAATCAGGAATTTATAAAGAATTATGTGAAAAACAATTGATTAAAAAATTATAAAGTTATTTTATTTAT